>JBDRVV010000014.1:1450-64415 GCA_039802005.1 candidate division WOR-3 bacterium | reverse complement strand
TATCAATCGCAAAACTCAACATTTTTTCAGCAGAAGCAAAAATGTTGAGTTTTTGGGGGGAGAATTAATTACATTTATTGGGTAATTTTTTACCCAATAATTTATTTTTTTCATAAAAACGCATGAAATTTCAATACCTTTTCTAAAAAACCAGGCATATTTTTTGCTATATTATATAGTGGATGAAGATATTTACTCTTAATATAGTTTTAAGGAGGTGTTATGGCAAAAAATATTAAAAAACACTTAAGTAAAGGTATGACTCTTGTTGAATTGATGGTGGTAATTGGTATTATTGGGGTTATTATTGCTCTTGCGGTACCAAATTTTTCTTCTATGCAAAGAAAAGCACGGATCAAGGCAGCGGCTCAGACAATAGCCCAAGATTTAAGACAGATCCGGGAGCGGGCATTGTCAACGGGTGTCCGTCATATCATTACTTTTGATCTGCCAAATAGAAAGTATATAATTTCGTACGTGCAAGATACCACAACTTGGCAAAAAAATTATCTTCTTGGTCAAACGACTGGAGGTAACATACAATTTGGTGCTGTTTCAGGCGCTACAGGTCATCCTCCCGAAGGTTCTTTACCAGCACCAGGAAATGGCGGAATAGATTTTCCCGGAAATACACTGATAATAGATGCTCGTGGAGGTGCAACGAGTGGAGTAATATATATCACTGATAACCACGAAAGTTATGCAATAGGAATAAATACGTTGGGCAAGGTCAGGGTTTATAAATATGGTAATAACAGCTGGAATTAAATGGAGGTATTTATGGAAATAAATAATTTTAAGAGTAAAGGTTTTACACTTGTTGAAATCCTTGTTGCAATTGTAATACTCGGATTGGGCGTGCTGGCAGTTTCACAGATGACCATTTTGGGTTTAAGAACAAGCAGGGTGATTAACACACAGATGTATGCTCGGGATGTGTTAAACAGAACTTACGAATTTCTACAAGGTTTGCCAACGACAGATACTACCTATTTGAAATGGCGTTCTTCGGTGAACCTCGATGATACAATTCCTGGCAGTTGTGATTATAATGTAAACGAAACAACCCGCGGCGGAAGATTCAGAGTAGTGTGGAACATAGATGATTCAATACCTGATAACAGGTTTAAAACAGTGAGAATTCATGTGATACCAAGACAAACACAGGTGCGGAAAGTTTTAAGGGCTGAGTTGATTAAAAGATATTAATAGGGGGCAAAAATGAAAAAAACCAGGTTGCAAAATACCAAAAATGGTATGACACTCATAGAATTGATGGTTTCACTGATAATCTTGATGCTTGTCCTTGGCGCAGTCTATTCAATAATGAATATTCAGCAAAATAGGGCTACGCAGCTCACTAAAACCACAGTATTACAGACTGATGCCCAGGTGGCGTTTACCCTCTTAAAATGGGATTTGTTACTTGCTGGTTTAGGCTATCCGTATACAAAACAGGATGCTGTTACATTGCTTAATGTGGGTGGAGTAGATGGGGCAGGCATCGCATTAAAGGCGGTAGGATTGGGTTTTGAAATAAATAGAGTCCACTGGAGCTATCTTGTTGATGACGCAAAAGGAGTTCAAATTCTTGTCCGTAGGTGGACTGATACAGTTGCTAATTTTTCCCAATTTGATACGCTTGTTATTCTCAATGAGATGCGCGAACCCATTTATACGAATTTAGTCGTAATGAACGACCCTCGTTCTGATACCACATGGTATATAGATTCGCTGTGGGGTGATTCAATACCTGCATCAAGGGTGAATGTAGGTGTCCCAATTTCTGCACGGCAAGGATTGATGGTTTTCAGTATGCGCGGGAATGCATATACTGGTGGAATAAATTATAGAGTCTTGGGGGATACACTAATGCGTGGTTCAGAACCACTTTTAACTAATGTAGAGGCGATTGCAATCAGATACGGGATAGATACTGATGGTGACCGAATAATTGATACTTGGGCTAACAGAAATAATCCGCCTTTTAATCCGAGTTTTGGTAGAACCTGGGCATTGAGATTTACAATGGTTGTAACGTCCGACCCGGTTTCAGGATACAGATATCCTGAGAATTTTGTTACGATTGAGAATAATCCGCCTTATACATACCCTTTAAATGACCTTCAAAGAAGAAGAAAAAGGGTGTTTTTGAGCAGTGTTGTGTACCCGCAAAATCTACAACCTTAGGGGGATTTTATGATGAAATATTCGAAACAACTAAATTCTAATATATCTAAAAATAAGGGTATTGCCTTGCTTGTTGCACTGGGTACAATGATTGTTGTCTTAATTGCGGGTTCCCTGGTGATATATCTCGTGATGAGAGGATTGAATGTTACCAGTGGCCAGGCAAGGTATGAAACTGTGTATGAGGCGGCTGTTGCTGGCCTGGAAATAGGAAAGGCAAAGGCAGAGAGCCTCAATACATTCTTGGATGCACCACCACGGGACAGTACCGTTGTCCATCTGGGGCAGTATGATGTAATCATTACTGCTGAAAGGACAGCGGCGACTGTGATAACAATGTCAGGAACAGCAATCAAATTTGCCCGTGCAGTCGCTGGACCCGGTGCAACCCCGGCCTCAGGAAGTTATAGAACTTATTACATCACTGCAACGGCGATTGCCCGCGGTGGTGAAAGGGTTGGTCTTGAAATATTAGAGCGGTTTACAGTCCAACCTTAAAGGAGGTTAAAATGAAGAAAATTTTAATAATAATTATCTTTGGCTTTCTATCATTGGGCTATAGCCAGATTGACACCTCTTATTGTTGTTCCCCGGTTTTTATGTGGAAGGTGCCGATGCCAAACATTTTGATATTCTTAGATAATTCGGGATCAATGGCTGGTAGGGCATACACAACAACAAGTATTACAATAGGAACACCTGATGATACAGTAAGATATTACGGATATTTTAATCCGGATAGTAACTACGAATGGGCAACAAATCGATTCAGGTCATCTCCAACCGGACCTTATCCAGGAAGGATTCTCAACTGGGCATGTATGTCCAGGGGTGATATTGCAAAGAAGGTTTTAATTGGTGGCAAAGGTCCTTCTACCTGGGGTGCAGCATCGGATCCGGTAAGAATTCAGAGTGAAGGTAGGTATAGTTGGACAGTATATTATCGTTCAAATGTTAATCCATATTCTAATTATAGTGTGATTTATGTTAACCACACTGCAACTCCCGGCCCCACAACGGTGAAGATTACAAAATATGGCAATGGACCATTGCCTGACCTTGAATCTCCGTCTGGTTCTGGAGTTAGTGTTGAGGTTGATATACCACGCAAGACCTGGGGCGGTATTTTAAGACAGATTGCGGATAAAAACGATGATGGAAAATGGGATGATATGGCACCGAGATTCGGTCTTGCCTGTTTTAATTACGGTATCGATGGAAACTGGGGAGGATATGATGAGGGCGGCGGTAATAACACTTTTGCCAACAATGGTGGCCATATTGAAGGTGGCGGTTACATTGGAGAAATCAAATATACCGATATGTATTCAGCGATAAGGAATATCGAATTTAATACCTGGACCCCACTCGGCGAGAGTTATTATGAGATGCTCCGTTATTTCTCCCAGGCAAAACCTTCTTATTCAAATGCCAATTATACTCCGAACCCGGTGAGCGAGAAGGACCCATTCTATGATAAGAGTTTACCCGGTCCGGCAGGTTGGGGTAAGATGACACCCTGTAGAAGGTCATTCATATTACTCATAACTGATGGTGAGCCAACGCAGGATTTACATATTCCTGCCTACTCGGTCGCCGATACCCTTCCTAATGCTACAAATTTGCGCAGCTACGCGGCTTATCCTGGGTCGGGTGTGCCTCCTGGCCCGGGGAGTTATACACAGAATGGTAGTAATTATCTCATCCATCTTGCCTATTACGGCAATATCAATGATTTGAGGCCCGATACCGCGATACCGGGAAGCCAATGGAAAGATAGACACCTTCCTGATAAGCAAAATGTTGTATTATATGGTGTTGCCGCATTTGAAAGCAATCCTACACTCAGTTTAGCCTGTAAATTTGGTGGATTCGTTGATAAGAATGGAAATAATAGACCCGATCTACAATCGGAATGGGATGCGGATAACGATGGATTACCAGATAATTACTTTTATGCCGAGAGTGGTTATGAGTTAGAAGACGCTATCATGAAGGCAATTAAAGCAATGATGGCACGAGTTGCTTCTGCTTCGCCAGTTGCGGTAGTTTCTACCGGGACACAATATGGTGGTCTCGTTACCCAGTCGCAATTCTATCAGACGAGATTCTTCCCTACTGGTGAGCAGGTTGATTGGTTGGGTACGACCCATACCCTGTGGATTGATCCCAAGGGTAATTTGCGAGAGGATAATCAAAAAGACGGAATACTTCATATGATAAATGACTATGTCATTAGAATGAAATCTACTCCCTCGGGAGTTACGGTGGTTCGCTATTATGATAACGACGGTGATGGCTATGTCACTTCAGCAGATTCAATTGGTGCTATCCCTGTTGAAGATATGATACCGGTCTGTGATGCAGGCAAATGGTTATACACAAATTCTCCAAATACAAGGAATATAAAGGTCTTCGTTGATTTCAATAATAACAATGTGGTTGATGGTGGCGAATTGCTTGATTTTACAACAGCCATTGCTGGACTCCTACAGCCTTATTTAAAAGCCAGTTCAGCCGCTGCGGCAGATACTATAGTCAAGTATATCAGAGGGAATGATATTGATACTTCAACACTTCGGTCACGAACTGTCCAGGGTATGACATGGAAGCTCGGTGATATTGTCAATTCAGGTCCGGTGCTCGTTGGTGAACCATTGGAGAGGTATGACTTTATCTACGGTGACCGCTCGTATTTCAATTATTATAACCAGTATAAAGATCGCCACAAAGTGATATATGTTGGTGCTAACGATGGTATGCTTCATGCCTTCAATGTAGGTAAGACTATTCAACTTGACAACGCACTTACTCCATTTAAACTGGACCCCGGTTCAGGATACACGCTTGGGCAGGAACTCTGGGCATACATACCCTATAATCTGCTTCCGCACTTGAAATTTCTGAAAGAGAAGAACTATTATTTCTGTCATGTGAATTATGTTGATCTGCGGGTTTATGTGACGGATGCCAAACTCTTTGATTCTACCGATGCCAAATACCCTGGAGGATGGGGTACGGTTTTGATCGGTGGTATGAGGCTGGGGGGTATGGATGCAGCGATTCCCAGTGATACCTGTAGATCGGCATACTTTATGATTGATATTACCGACCCATTTGACCCTGTTCCGATGTGGGAATTTACTGTGGATGACCTTGACCTCACAGTGTGTTATTCTACGGTTGTGAAGGTAAAGGACAAATGGTATTTAGTATTTGGCTCAGGTCCCGTAAACTGTTCTGGCGAGGCTGCACAGCGGGCAAGAATTTTTGTTCTTGATTTGAAGAGCGGAACACTCCTGCGAACATTTGTCTTCCCTGAGAACAATTCTTTCTTTACCAACATTTTTGGTTGCGATTGGGGTCTTGATTATACCGTTGACAGACTTTATACAGGAATGTGTTATGGGACTTCACCCAACTGGTACGGGAAGATATATAGAATAAAGACGAACGACAACCCTGACCCGGCATCTTGGGATACAACAACTGTTATGAACCTCGGTTTGAATCTCCCGATTACCGCTGAAGGGAGCATTGCGACTGATGAATATAACCACCTCTGGGTATATTTTGGAACCGGTAGGCTCTTTAATGAATTTGATATGGCTGATACAACGATTCCTAAACTCTATGTTGGATTCAGGGACGATACTACACATACCCTTGATCCATTCCAATTGTTTAATGCGACAAATGTCTGGGTTGATACTAATGATGTTGTACATATAGGTGCCCAGACAATTACCTATGATTCGTTGATAAATCTTGTTAACAACAAAAAAGGATGGTACAGGTGGTTTTCAAAACCGGGTGAGCGCAATTTGAATCCCACACTGGTGATTGGCGGGGCTGTATTATTTACTACATTCCGTCCGAGTGCTGCAGTATGTTCTTATGGTGGTGAAGGAAAACTTTATGCCTTATACTATAGAACTGGTACTGCATACAAAGATCCATTCCTTGGTGTCTCGGGTGATACAAATAGGGTCTTTATATCACTCGGTCCTGGAATGCCATCAGAACCATCACTTTATATCACCGCTGACCAGACAAAGGTCTTCATTCAGGTAGGTGGTGGTATAGTTTCACCTGAAACAGGTATCCCAGGTTTGCCAAGAAGTGGTGTGATACTGTGGAAGGGAAGATAAAGGAGGTTTAATATGAAGAGGATCATTCTTTCTTTGATTTTGTTATGCCTGCCATTACTTGCAAAGGAAATATGGCTCGGTGTGGTGGATGGTATGAAGGGTGATACATTATGCCTCGTGGATGGTTTGAATATTTATGTACCTGGATTATCCGGTGGAAATTTCTATTCTGAAAATGGTATTCCCTTAGATGTATCTGCCATTACTTTTCCACTAAAAGCATCCCTGGTTATAGACGAACGTGCCCGCGATATCTCTGATATATTGACTGAAACGGGAGTAAAACCCGGATTCGGACATTTGGTTAAGGTTAAAGTCCATAATTTCTGCGAATTCAAAGACGGCAGGCTCGTAGACAAAAAATAATCTGCAAAGAAAAGGGGTCGGACATTGATAATATAATGGTTCCGACCCCTCCCTTGACTCCTTAAAAATTCTGGATAAAATATTAAAATGGAAACTGGAGGCTCAATTGAGAAAAATTAAGAGATATTATGGATTATGGATTGCACCAATATTTTTGCTATTTTTTGTCGTCTTTTGCGGTGGTAAAAAAGAGGAAGGCACTGCAGGAAATCACCCACCTGAAATACACGAGGTTTCTCTATTGCCTTTAAATCCTACGATTCAATCAGAGATCACAGTTAGGATTCTGGCATCAGATAGCGACGGCGACCCCTTGACATATAAAGTAAAATGGTTTGTGAATGACAAAGAGATTGGCGAAGGGATGTCATTAAAATATGAAGATGCAAAAAAAGGCGACAAAATTTTTGCAGAGGTGACACCATTTGATGGGAAAGATTGGGGTAAAACAGTAAGGACCAGGGAAGTCAAAATTGGAGGTTTACCACCAAAAATTATTTCACTCAAAATTACTCCGGAGACAATCTTTGCTACTACCCCAAGTGTTGTGGTCTCTGCAATGGTAGAAGATCCAGACAAGGATTCGGTACAGTTATTTGTTCACTGGTTGGTTAAAGATGAGGTAATACCTGATACCTCGAATGTTCTTGATTTAAAAAAATACAATCTGAAAAAAAATGATGTGATAACTGGTGTAGCCTTTGCATCTGACGGTGAATTTAAATCAGAGCCTTTCCCATTTGAAATTCATATCGCAAATTCTGCGCCTGTCTTTAGTACCAAGATTGATTCTATAAAGGCAAAGCCGAATGAGATATATTATCAGGTGCCGATTGTTGACCCGGATGGCGATAGATTGACATTTGAAATACTCTCCGCACCTAAAGGGGTTATAATAGATAATAATACGGGTGTGATTTCCGGAAATGCAGGCGATGTCAATTCCTTTGAAGTTCTGGTTCGCGCGACCGATACCGATGGTGCTTATCTTGATGCGAAGTTTACACTGACTGCGCCGTAAAAGAGTAGTCAGTAGGACAGTAGCCGGTAATCATTAAGCACTGACAGACAACAAGAATAGTAAGGAGTAGTGATTTTAGGAGCGATAAATTTTAAAGTAATAAGTAAGGAAATAAATGGGCATAAAGTATGATTAAGGATCATAAGTATTATGAGGTGAAAAATAATGGGTCTTAAATTTAGAATCAGAAAATGTTTATTTATTGGAATTTGTTTGGGTTTTGGGATTTGGGATTTGGGATTTACTCAATCACTTGTTTTCCAAACTGGAGATACATTAAAATTTTATAAAAATGATAGTCTGATAGAACAAAGGGTTCTGAAAAGAGAAGAGAATACAAATGATGGAAGTTATTATATTGAAAAGGCTGGTGTATCACCAGATAATAAAAGATTTTTTATATGTGAAGAGAGATATTTTCCTGAAAAGGATAGCATATATACAAAACTAAGTGTGTATTATTCCAATCAGAAAAGAATATTTACCCATATAATGGGCGGTAGTAGAAAAATATGTGCAGACCTTACAAGGGTCTATCCGGATAAGATTGTTTTTTTTGTCACCGATCGCTTGAATGACAACCCGGTGATGGTGATAATAAAAAATAGTAATAATAGAAAGACAATTGATTTGAGACACTGGACGGGTATTGCTAATTATGCATTTTCACCAGGTGGAAAATATATTTTATTCCACGCCAGAAAACCTTATAACAACAGACTCTGGGATTATATCTATTTTTTAGACCTGCAGACAAATAAATCATGGGAGTACTTATTCCCTTTTTGTTTTTCCTGTAAAAGGGGTTGGATTGATTTAAAAGTATATGATGATGGCAAGAGTGAAGTGATTTATAGAAATGAGCATAGGATTTTTGATAAAGAGGGGAATCTGATTGATGTATTTGTGAAATTGGATTAGCGCAAAGACCTAAAAAGTTTCGCAGAGAACACTAAAAAATTGCCTGGAAGCCTAAGGTTGCGAGGATGCCAAGAATAAATACCCCACCAAGACAACTGAAGACTTTTGCCTTTGCTTTACTTGGTGCTGAGCGCACAGCCTGATAGTTTAATTCAACAATTGTCTCTTTATTCGCTTCAATCCGTACCTTTACAGTTCCTTCGCCGAATTTTGCAATACGCCACAAGGCACCAATATTCCCGCTTTTGAACTGATAGGATGCAGTTTCAATTGAATCCTGGGGGAAGAATCCCACATTATATTCGTCAGGTTTGAGCGGATATTTGACTATTGGAGTATTGCCGATATAGTCATCATCAACAAATACAGGCAGACCATCTTTATCTGCCTTTACAGTTAAATAACCATCATTTAGTTGGAGAAATAATAAAAATATCATCATAGAAAATTATATTTAAAAACAATCTTTAGTCAAGATAAATTGAAACTGAATTCTCCCCACATTTGTTCAAATTTTTCTTAATCTGTTGAAATGTAGTGGCTGAGTTTACTCGGCTTTTAAATATCTGCAGACCAAGGTCTGCCACTACAATCTTACGAAATTTTTATCTACTATTTTTTAATTTTGGGTTTATCCGTTATTCAGAATTTCAAATCGCAACATTGACAATTTTTTTCATTTTTGTATAATTGACAATGGAGATCAAAGAGAATATTGCCCGGCTCAAAGAAAGGATAAAAAATGCGGCAGAGCGGGTGGGCAGAAACCCCGAAGAAATAACAATCATTGCCGTGACCAAGACCGTGCCGCCAGATATTATCCAACAGGCGATTGATTGCGGGATTGCGATCATTGGTGAAAATAGGGTACAGGAGGCAAAGGAGAAATTCGCAATTATTGGCAATAAAGTACAGTGGCATCTGGTCGGGCATCTTCAGACGAATAAAGTCAAGGATGCCTTGAAGATATTTAGCCTTATCCATAGCCTTGATTCGATAAAACTTGCTGAAGAGATTGAGAAAAGGGCAACTGGGATGGTTGATTGTTTGATTGAGGTTAATACATCGGGTGAGCCAACAAAATTTGGGGTCAAACCAGAACAACTATTTGAATTTTATGAATCTATAAAAGATTTTAAGAAAATCCGTATTCAAGGATTGATGACTATCGGACCGGGCTGGGCAATCACTGACCCTGAGGCATCAAGGGGTTCTTTTAAATTATTGCATGACCTGCGTGATGAATTAGCACAGGCGTTTGACCAGGATTTTCCTATTTTATCAATGGGGATGACTTCTGATTTTGAAATAGCAATAGAAGAAGGCTCAAATATGGTCCGTATCGGAACTGCAATCTTCGGACCAAGGGGTGAATATGGACAATCAAAAAAAATGCATTGACGAAATAAATTGTCTGAATCAATGGCGTCGTTATCAATCAACGCTTTCTTTTATCCTTTATGTGGCAACAAAAAAATTATTTCCAGATTCTGCGTTGCGTATTGAACATTCAATGAGTCAGGGATTTTATTGTCTTCTCAATAGAAAATTGATTGATAAGGATTTGATTGCAATTGATTTAAAGATGCGCGAAATAATCAGGGCAGATTTACCGATTCAGAAATTTTTATTGCCAAGAGGTGAGGCTATAAGAATATTTGAAAGACAGGGGCAGAAGGATAAGGTAAGACTTTTTAGAAACATAAATATAAATAAAATAAAGGTTTTTAAGATAGATAAATATTTTGATTTTTATCCCAACCCACCATTTGAAAGAACTGGTATGGTTGATAAATTTTATTTAACCAATTTCCCCCCGGGTTTTATAATTGTATTTCCGAACTGGCAGAATCTTGATTCCTTACCACCATACATACCACAGCCAAAATTAGCACGGATTTTTAGTGAATACCTGAAGTGGGTCCAGATTCTTGGTATTACTGATATTGCTGATTTAAACATTGCTATAAAAAATGGAGAGGGTCCGGATATAATTAGAGTGGCAGA
Organism: candidate division WOR-3 bacterium; assembly: GCA_039802005.1. NCBI lineage: Bacteria > Pseudomonadati > Caldifarciminota > Caldifarciminota bacterium. The sequence continues at coordinate 53,759 of JBDRVV010000014.1, read as the reverse complement.
GGCACTTCATGAAAAAAAGATTGTCTATATAGCTGACCGCATCACATCAGAAAAGAGGCGTGTATTATTAATTGCTGGTCCAAGTAGCGCAGGAAAAACAACATTTACAAAAAGGCTCGCTGTGCAGTTAATGGTAAATGGTTTTAGACCGATTTTGATTTCAACAGATGATTATTTTTTGCCCCATAGTAAAACTCCAAAAGATAAATTTGGCAGGCTTGATTTTGAGACAATAAGGGCGGTAGATATACCTCTATTAAATAAGCATCTCCTTTCTATTATAAAGGGTGAAAGGGTTTTAATACCAAAATTCAATTTTATAAAAGGCAGGCGTGAAAAAGGAAGGGTTGTAAAATTACCAAGAAACGGAATTGTTATGGTTGAAGGGATACACTCTTTGAATGAAGAATTGACGCCGCTTGTTCCCAAAAATATAAAATTCAAGATATATATCAGTGCCCTTACCCAGTTAAATATTGACGACCATAATCGCATTTCAACGACTGATACGAGAATGATGCGCAGGATTGTCAGGGATACACATTATCGCGGTTATACGGTCCAGGGTGTTTTGACACAATGGGGTAGGGTCAGGGCGGGTGAAGAACAAAATATTTATCCGTTCCAGGAAGAGGCGGATGAAATGTTTAATTCTGCCCTTATATACGAATCAGCGGTGTTGAAGAAATATTGTGTACCGCTCCTTAAAAAAGTAAATAAAGATGATCCCCTTTATCCTGAAGCAAAAAGACTTCTTGATTATTTTGCATTTTTTTATGATTTAAACGACCGCGATGTCCCTTCAAATTCAATTTTGAGAGAATTTATCGGCGGCAGTTCATTTGTTTATTAAGTCTTGACATAAAGAAAAAATTTTATATAATTATCTTGCTTGTTCAATGCAATAAACGGGGTCGTAGTTCAGCTTGGTTAGAACGCCTGCCTGTCACGCAGGAGGTCGCGAGTTCAAATCTCGTCGGCCCCGTTTTCCTTAGCTCTGAGGTATCCAGCATAAAAATTGCTGGATTTTTGCCATATCTTATACTCTTGAGATATTAAGTCTTCATACTAAATGTCATTATGCATTTTTTCTGTTGTATTTCCACAGATATGCAGGTAATCTTACTTTCAATCCCCTTCTTTCCCCCTTTTGTAAATGGGGATAATGGGGAATTATTAAATAAAGAACTAACTCTTATAATATTGCAAAATTTGTAAAGGAATCAATATTTTTGGTTCTTGACAGATTGTCATATATAGTTATACTTATCTACTATGAAAGTAAAAAAAATCATATTATTGGTCGTTTTATGTATCGCTTCTCTCTTTGCACAGCAGAATTATGAGGCACTGGCAGAGAAGATAAAAAAAGTAAGCGAGGACCTGCTTGAAGGCTATACGCAGCCGTTAATAACATCATTCGGAACCGGAATTTCAACAGGCCTTTTTCATAGCGCAAGGAGTCATAAATTTCTGGGATTTGATATCGGCGTAAGGGGTATGTTCATTCAGATACCAGAAATGGGTAAGTATTTTGACGCAAAGGTTCTAACCTGTTCGCTTGCCAATAATACACTTGTTTATGATTCCCTGGTTCTTGATAGTGTGAGTACAATATTCGGACCTAAAGAGAGAACAAATGTGCCAGTTACAGGTAATGCAGTTGGTATCCCACCCTATATCCCTGGTGGTTTTAATCTTCCGGTCGTTCCACTTGCAATACCCCAATTGAATGTTGGTCTTATAATGGGGTCAGAGATTTGCATCAGGTATATGCCATTTACTTTTAAGGGTTCAAGGGTACAATTTCTTGGGGTAGGATTGAAACAGCATATAAATAGTCTGCCGTTTATGAAGAATGTGTCCCTACCTTTTGATATTGCTATTGGTGGTGCTACCCAGGATTTTGGGATAATGGATTCTACAGGTTATAAGATTGTTGCAAGCCATACCTGGAATGTGCAGATGATTATTTCCAAAAACTTGATTGTTTTTGAACCCATGGCAGGATTCGGCTTTGAAGGCACAAAAGTTCACTTTACTTATGAATTTGAATTCGAAATCCCTGATACATTAAATCCCGGAAATAAAATAAAGACTACCAAGGAGGTGGATGTTGAACTTGTTGCCCAGAATAGTTATCGAGCAATTTTAGGTGCTACATTTAAACTGGGAATTTTCTTCATTCATTATGACTATAATTTTGTGCCCCATTACCAGACCCATAATTTGATTGCGGGGTTTACAGTGAGGTGATTTGGAAAATAGAACATCCATCGTCATACGGTTGCGATAAACGTTTCTTTTATCGTTTTGAATATTGGTTGATTTAAAATTCACTTTTTTTCAGTTGCATATAACTGCCACATCAGGGGTAGATAATATAAGTAGTGAGCTATTTTCTCCGTGATATTGACATCATATTTTTTTAGGATATAATTAAGTAATGAGCGTTTATTTTAGTTTTTGCGAGGATGGCGGAACTGGCATACGCGCTGGATTTAGGATCCAGTCCTGCAAAGGTTGGGGGTTCAACTCCCCCTCCTCGCACTATTTTAATATCATTAAGGATAAATAAAGGGGGTTTTTTGGAATATCAGATAGTAAATGAAACCGAGACCGAGAAAGAGATTGAGTTTAAACTCGGTACCCAGGAACTTGAACCTTTTATAGATAATTCTATTGAGAAATTGAAAGACAGAATTTCAATAAAGGGTTATCGGAAGGGCAGGGCTCCAAAGTCTTTGATCAGAACCAGGTATTATGATACACTCAAGGCTGAGGCTATAAATGATTTAATACTTGATCTTTATAAAAAGGTATTACAGGAAAAAAACTGGAAACCTGTATCAAATCCAGAATTGGTAAGTTTTAATGATACGGGTGAGATAAAATTCAATCTCAGGTTTGAAGTCCAACCCGAATTTGATGTAAATGATTATAAAGGTTTGGAATTGTTCAGGGAAGAACCTTTACCCTTAGACTATTTATATGAACAGACATTGAATCGCCTTAAAGAGAATTATGCTGATGTTGTTGAGACATCAAAACCTGCTGCAGTTGATGACTTCATAACGCTTGATTTGGAGATCATTGAAAATAACAATGTCGTTGATAAACAGTCAGACCTTGTTATAAAACTCGGCGATAGAAGTTTTCCTGATGAATTGAATCGGGCGCTTGTGGGAGTTAAAAAGGGTGAAAAGAAGGATGTCCAGATTAATAAGCAGATTTATCGGCTAAAAATTAAAAAAGTTGAAGAGAAAATCTTAGCCAAGGTAGATGAAGAATTTGCAAAAATGTTAAATTACAATAGTCTTGAGGAAATGGAAAAGGGTTTAAAAGATATGCTTCAGAAACAGGAAGAAGAAAGATTGAATGATGAATTGAAGGAAAATTTAGCCCAGATACTCCTTGAACGGTTCCATTTTCCCGTGCCCAAATCACTGATCGAAAGGGAATATCAGGTTATGCTCAGGAGTTCAAACCTTAATGATAACGAAAGCAATCGTGAAAGATTTATACCTATAGCGGAGAAAAGGGCAAGGTATAATATGATTCTTGATAAGATTGCTCAGAAAGAGAATATACAGGTGAGTGAAGAGGAACTAATTAATCTAATTCAGAAAAATGGATTTAACATTGATGAAGTCAATGAGGAACTTAAAGAATATTTTAGAAGGGCACTAATGCGTGATATGGTCGTTCAATTTTTATTAAAAAATTCAAATATTGTACAAAAAGGTAGAATTTTATCGCCAGAGGAGGCAAAAAATGCTAACCGTTCCATTCGTCATTGAACAGACCGGCCGGGGGGAGCGGGCATATGATATCTATTCTCGTTTGTTGAAGGAAAGGATTGTTTTTATCGGCACACCGATTGACGATACTGTAGCCAACCTTGTCATTGCCCAGCTTCTATTCCTTGAGGCAGAGGATGCAGCAAAAGAAATATACCTTTATATAAACTCACCTGGTGGAATTGTATCATCCGGATTGGCAATATATGATACAATGCAATATATTAAACCTGCAGTATCAACGATCTGTATTGGCATGGCAGCAAGTATGGCGGCATTATTACTCGCCGGCGGTGCCAAAGGCAAGAGATATGCATTGCCACATTCACGGATTATGATTCACCAGCCTGAAGGTGCATTTCAGGGACAGGCTACCGATATTGAGATTCACGCCCGCGAGGTATTGAAGATTCGCGAACTTTTAAATAAACTTCTGGCAAAACATACCGGAAAAACAGAGGATAAAATTGCAAAAGATACCGATCGCAATTATTTTATGTCGGCTGATGAGGCAAAAGAATACGGTATTATTGATGAGGTGATTGAGACGAGGAAGGGATGATGACAAAGATCTTCTGTTCATTTTGCCAAAGGCCCAGGACTGCGGTTAAAAGACTCTTTCGTGGTAATCATGCTTATATCTGTGATGAATGTGTCAAATTGTGTAATGAGTTGCTTGAGGATGAGAAGAAATCTTTACAGCAGCCAAATTTTGTTCTTCCCAAACCTCAAGATATAAAATCTTTCCTTGACCAGTATATAATTGGACAGGAACGAGCAAAGAAGGTCATATCAGTTGCGGTTTATAATCATTATAAGCGCACAATGATAACAGATGATGATATTGAATTACAGAAGAGTAATATTCTTCTCATTGGACCGACAGGCACCGGTAAAACACTACTTGCTGAAACCCTTTCCCGTCTGCTCCATGTACCATTTTCCATTTCTGATGCTACACCACTCACCGAGGCAGGATATGTTGGTGAAGATGTGGAAAATATACTTCTTAGATTGATACAGGCAGCCAATTATGATATAAAGGCAGCTGAGATGGGCATTGTATATCTTGATGAGGTTGATAAGATTGCGCGGAAGAGTGATTCTCCTTCTATAACCAGGGATGTTTCAGGTGAAGGTGTTCAACAGGCTTTACTGAAAATCCTTGAAGGAACTATTGCCAATTGCCCGCCCCACGGAGGGAGAAAACATCCAGAACAGGATTATATACCGATAAATACAAAAAAGATTTTATTTATACTCGGTGGTACATTCGCAGGTATTGAGGATATAATAATGCGGAGATTAAAAAAGACCAAGATAGGATTTCTTACGGATGCCGAGATAAAAGACTTGAGCTATGACGAAATCATCGCCCGGGTTGAACCTGAAGATTTAATTAAATATGGAATGATTCCTGAATTCGTGGGCAGGGTTCCGGTAATCGCTCCATTCCATAAATTATCCAAGAACGCAATGATTGAAATACTGACAAAACCTAAAAATGCACTATTAAAACAATATGCCAAGTATTTTGAAATGGAAGGTGTAAAACTTGAATTTACAGATGAGGCGGTTGAAGAAATTGTTCTACAGGCTATGAAGTACAATACGGGTGCCAGGGCATTACGTTCTATTGTTGAAAACCATATGCTGGATATAATGTTCAATCTTCCCAATCTTACGGGGATTGAAAAATGTGTGATTACCAAAGATGTGATAATAAATAATGCGTCCCCAGAATATGTGAAGGCAACAAAGAGACGTGCTCAGTAAAGTCTAAAAACTGTTTATGAATTTGATTCGTAACCTTTATCTAAAAGCTCAGAAACGCAAATTTTATAGAGCTTTCAAACCAATTGGTATCGGCAGGAGAGAGAGTTTTTTTATCGCACCAACCGACAATATAAAAGATTTTTTAAAGGAACTTCCGTTTATTGCTGGGATAAGAAAACTGGGTAGTGTTACACTCTTTGTCCCCGAGGTCTTCTCGCCGTATCTAAAGTTGTTAAGGACAAATTATTTCCAAATTTTCTATTATAAAGAAATTCCCAAAATTTTAACACGCGAGTTTAATCAACTAAAAACTGAATTTAAAAAAATAAATTTTCATTGGCTTATTGACCTTAACCAGAGGGCAAATCTTAATTTACCCGACCTCGTAGATGCCGAAAAAAGGGTTGCCTTTTATGATAAGGGGAATTTTCCATTTTATAATATTTTAATCAAAGGCGGGATTGAAGCAATGAAAAATTTTTTCCAAATTCCTTCAGTTGATCCGATTTCGTTGTTTAAATTTAACAAACTTGAGCTCAAAAGTATATTGAAAGAGTTACCCCAGGAACAGCCAAGATTGTTTTTTAATCAGGTTGATAAAAGCATTAAAGAATTGGAAAAAATACAATGGCAGGGTGCGATTGTATATCATAATAAAAATGATGAGATAGAGATTGGATTGAAAAAATTATATTTATGCGATGCCTATTGCGGACCCGACGATGCATTATGTGAAATTGCAAGAATTTTCAAAAAAGATATCAGTATAATATGATCACGATTGAGAAGAGAATAGATAAATTTCTTTCCGTTCTAAACAGCATTAGAATACAGGAAATTGATGTAAAGGAGTTTGCGCGGCTTCTGGGGACAAATATTGCGAGTCAGGGTTGTCTACTTATGCAGGACAATAAGATTTTATATCAATATAAGAGTACACCGGACCAGATTAAGTATCTGCGAGAAAATTACTTTTTTGAAGAATTCGAAATAAGTGGATTAAAATATAGTCTGTATATGATGTTTGAACCCGGGGAAATGTTAGACAGCAATATTATGGGAAAATTGAGAAGTATCGTTAAACTCATAACTCAAATTATTGCGGTCAGCAATGTTGCGAGGGAAAGGATTTCTGAGTTTCAGGTAATCAATGAATTAAACTTGAATGTTATTACAACCCTTGAATTGAATAAGGTTGTATGGTTTGTAGAAAGTGCTGCCCAGAAACTTCTTGATACAAATAAGGTATTTTTATATTATATGGTTGAAGACCATCTTGTAGGCAGGAATAAAAAAAAATCTATAAAATTACTTCCCGATGCAGTATATCGTCAGATATCACAAAGCAGACAGATTTTGAAATTGGAAAAGTCCAAAAATAAATTTTTGAAATTTTTTCTTGATAGTTTGAATCCGGGTGTCGTACTTATCGTTCCTTTTACAGTAAAAAATATGGGCAGGGGATTCTTTTTACTGGATGACTATGATAAAATGAGAAATCAGACAAATGCAATAATGCGCTTGAAATTTCTTGGAAATCAGGCATCTATTGCCCTGGAAAGGATTGAACTGTTCCAGGCATTGAATAAGGCACTCCTTGAAAGCAGGGGACTGCAGGATATTGCAAAACTTTTATTATCTCCTTATGAATTAAAACATTTCTTCACCGAGGTTTTACGCCGTGCTCAGCAGATTCTTGGTTTTAAGAAAATTATGTGCTCAGTTTATGACCCTGAAACAGACTCGTTTGAGCGTTTTCATAGTGCAGGCATTTCATTGAAAAAATTCCGTGAAGCAAAAAAGGTCCACCCTCCGTATAAACTGATAAAAATTTTAATGGAAGACCGGTTCCGAATTTCTAATTCATATTATGTACCAAGCGAAGAAGTTTTTAAAGAAATAAGAAATTATGAAGTATATAAAATCCCATCGGTGCCAAAAAGGGTGCATAATCTATGGTCGCAGGGTGATATTTTGATCAGTCCAATCTATTCAAGGAACGGTGAGATATTGGGTATTTTATCCCTTGCCGATCCAGTGGATAACCGTGTGCCAGACCTTAATAAGATTAGATTATTAGAGGCATTTGGTGATTTTCTCGGTCTGGCAATGGAAAATAACAGACTCTTTGAAAGGAACCTAATAATTTCGTATACGGATGAACTTACCGGTGTTTACAATTATAGATTTTTAAGGGAAAAATTGAATGAACTAATTGAAAAGTCGCATAAACAATTTGCGATTGCAATGATTGATCTTGATCGATTCAAAGAATATAACGATCAATACGGGCATATCGCAGGAGACCATTTGTTAAAAAGAATTTCACAGATATTTAAAGAAATTATAAAAGACGGTTATGTCACCCGGTATGGCGGTGATGAATTTATAATAATCTTGCCAAATGCGGGTGCCCGTGCAATAAGATCTCGTATTGAAAAGGCAAGGGCACTGATAACCAGATTGAAAAAGGATGAATTGTTTGTCAATTTCTCTTGCGGCATTGCTACTTATCCTGAGGACGGTAAAGACTTTGGAATACTGATTGATAATGCAGATAAGAGATTATATCTTGAAAAAAGAAAGAAATATGAGGCTATTAAGGCGTAGAGAAGAAAAAGGAGTTTTGCCTGAGACCAGCGGATTTACATCGCGGACTCTGGTCATATATTTCTTAATTGGCATCGGTCTGATTGGTATCGGCACATATATTTATTCCAACTTTTTAATCCAACGAATACGCAAAGAAACCGAAACTACATCAAGGATATTTGCCAGTTATGCATCGGGTCCCGGGGCAAGTGAAGAAGAGTTGCTTGCATTGTTATTCCGTGAGGTGATTGAAAAAATTGATTTTCCGGTGGTCTTAACCGATGCACAGGGTAGACCATATTCAGCAAAGAATGTTTCAGATACGAATCTGGTAAGGGTAGCGAGGAATCTTGATCGTGAGCACAAACCGATACCGATAGTAATAAGAAGCGGTTCTGACTCTACTTTTGTGGGGTATGTCCATTATGGGCTATCACCATTCACAAGGTCGCTTAGAATTCTTCCTTTTCTAATGACCGCATTTTTACTTGCCTTTTTGTTTTTGGGTTTCTGGGGGTATCTTATTTATAGAAGGAGTGAAGAAGAAAAGATATGGTATTCACTTGCCAAAGAGACTGCACATCAACTTGCAACTCCACTTTCTTCTCTTTCGGGTTGGCTTGAAACATTAAGAAAGAGTGTACCCAAAGAGATCTACGAAGGTATTGCTGAGGATGCCCAGAGAATGAAAGAGGTATTAGAAAAATTTTCCAGAATCGGTATGCCGCCGCGACTTGTGGAGAAAGACCCTATACCAATTATACAAAAGGCAGTAAACTATGTAAAACGGCGTGCCCACAATCAAATTCAATTCATTGAAAATTATCAACCATTGCCCATGATAAAATTTGATGATATTTTACTTGATTGGGCAGTTGAAAATATTTTAAAGAATGGCCTTGATGCGATAGGTTCAAAGCCAGGAATTGTGTCAGTCAAAACCCAAACCGCTGATGGTGGGGCATTGATTGAAATAACCGATACCGGTGGTGGAATAAAACAGGCGAAGGATATATTCAAGCCCGGATATACAACAAAAAAATATGGATGGGGTCTGGGATTGGTGTTGACAAAAAGAATAATTGAGGGCTATCATAATGGAAGATTGATATTAAAAAAGACCGGTCCTGGTGGTACAACATTTCAAATTTTTATACCAAGGAGTTAAAATGAAAATTTTATGGATTGATGATGAAATTGAACTTTTGAAACCATTTATTTATCTTTTAAATCAGGAAGGTTATGAAGTAAAAACAGCAACAAGTGGCGAGGATGGGGTAAGGATTGCCAGCCACGAGGTGTTTGATTTGATTTTTCTTGATGAGATTATGCCCGGTGTTGATGGACTTGAGGTTTTGAAAAGAATAAAACTTGATAATCCCCAGCAACTTGTTGTGATGGTGACTAAGAGTGAAGAAGAAACACTGATGAAACAGGCTTACAGTGGTTGGGTTGATGATTACATCACAAAGCCGTTCAGTTTTAATCAGATTCTTTCTGTACTTAACAGGATTTTAAAAAGAAGGCAATTGATTGAAGAAAAGATGGCTGAAGAATATGCGAACCAGTTTAATGCAATTTCTCAACCTGTTGATTATAATGAGTGGATTGATTACTACCGGAACCTTGTGACCTGGGATTTGCGTTTTTTGGAATATGGGAGCAAGGAATTAAAAGAGATACATGATGAAAGAAAACAGAGTGCGAACTCTGGTTTTTCAAAATATATTATTTATGAATACAAAAATTTTATTAAAAATAAAGGTCCAATACTCTCCCATAATTTATTTAATTTGGTCGTTTTCCCGGCATTAAAAAACGGTCCGCTATTTTTTGTTATATTTGATTCCATGCGTCTTGACCAGTATCTAAAACTCCAGCCTTATCTGCGTGATTTTTTTGAAATAAATACACAGTATTACTATTCAATTTTGCCATCGGCAACGCCATATTCAAGAAATAGCATTTTTGCCGGTTTATTACCGCTTGAAATTCTTCAGAAATATCCACAATACTGGCTCTTTGAAGAAAAAGGTCAAAATCGTTTTGAAAAAGAGTTATTTACAGAATTGTTGAAACGCAACAACCTCAAAATCACTTTTAGTTTTCATAAATTGTCAACTATTGAGGACCTTGAAAAAAATATTCAGAAGATTGCCCAGGACCGTAGTGATATAACGATTGTGATAATAAACTTTTTTGACCTTTTGTTGCATTCAATTCCGGGAAGGGGAGATATGAAAGGACTTTTAGATGATGAACGCGTATTGCTAAATCTTTTGAGCTACTGGTTTCCAATATCACCTATTTTTGAATTATTTAAATTGATTGCAAACAAAAAGCGGCAGGTAATTCTTACAAGTGACCATGGTTTTATACATGTGCGGAGACCAACGATTGTATACGGGGGCAGAGATATTTCACCAAATTTGAGATATAAATATGGTCCAGCATTGAGGGCTGATGAGAAGGCCGCATTACTATTAAACAATCCTGGTGAATTGTATTTACCCGCTGAAGACCCTTCGGTCCGTTTTCTTATTGCACGCGAAGATTATTATTTTATATATCCAACCAAACCGACTGAATACGAAAGAGAGTTTAAATACACATTCCAGCATGGTGGAATCTCAATGGAAGAGATGATTCTGCCTATAGGATTTTTGAGACCCCGCTAATCCTTTCTTGACAGGAATAGTATTTGATATATAATTTACTATGAAGCAGAATAATACGGGTATGGATAATATTGATATTTCTGAAATCAGAATAATTTTTGAGAAAGATAAAACATTGGCTGAAGAATATAGCACAGATTATTTTATAAACTGGCAACCCCTTTATGATTTGTATATCATCGATGAGAAGATATTTGTTATTATTGAAATACCCGGGGTGGAATTAAAAGATATTACGATATATGTCGGACAGAATCATATGACAGTTACGGGAACTAAAAAGCCTAAAATAGCAGAGCAAAGTACAAAGAGACAAAATGTGGTTTTTCATAATCTTGAGATTGCCTATGGTAGATTTTTTAGAAGGATAGAATTTCCTTTACCCGTTGACCCACAATATGGAAGATATAAATTAAAACATGGGATTTTGACAATAGAATTTTCTGTTTTAAAAGAATATATTATACCGATTGAGGAGAACTAAAATATGGAAGAGAAAGAGATTGCGATTCCTGATGAATTAGGTATTATTCCAATCAAGGGCGGTGTTATATTTCCTGATCAGATGGTACCTCTGATCATACAAACACCAAGGCTTGCTAAATTGATTGATGAGATACTCACCACAAACAAACTTGCTGGTGCTATAACCCAGCGAAACCCCGATATTGAGGAACCAAAACCTGAAGAAGTTTATCAGGTGGGATGTGTTATACAGATTACAAAAATGCTTAGATTTCCTGATGGGACAATCAGATTGCTGGTTAAGGGACTGAAACGTTTCAAGGTTCTGGAATTTACTCAGGTTGAACCATATCTCAAGGCAAAAATTCAGTTATATACAGATGGGTATAAAAAGAATGTATCAATTGAGGCTTTGATGCGGAATGTGGTAACAATGTTCCAGCAACTTGTATCATTGGCGCCATACCTACCCGATGAACTTGGAGCAATTGTATTAAATATTGATGATCCGGACCGTCTCATTAATTTTGTTACCGGATACACAAACCTGGATGTGAATGAAAAACAGGCAATTCTTGAAATTGCTGAACCCAAGGAAAGATTTTTGAAATTGATCCCACTTTTGCAGAAAGAGATTAGTATCTTAGAACTCGGAGCCAAGATTAGAACTCAGGTTAAGAATGAGTTTGACAAAGGTCAGAAAGAATTTTATTTAAGGGAGCAGTTAAAGGCAATCCAGAAGGAACTCGGAGAGACCGATGAACATACCCGTGAAATTGAAGAATTAAGAAAAAAAATTCAAGAAGCTAAAATGCCAGAAAATGTGGAAAAGGTTGCGTTGAAAGAACTTGACCGCCTCTCCAAAATGCCACCCCAGGCTGCAGAATATACAGTTTCAAGGACATATCTTGATTGGTTGATTTCTCTGCCCTGGTCAATCTCAACAGAGGATAATCATGACCTCATAAGGGCAAAAAAAATCTTAGATGAAGACCATTATGACCTTGAGAAAGTAAAAGAAAGAATACTTGAGTATTTAGCAGTGAAAAAATTAAAACCAGACTCAAAAGGCACAATTCTTTGTTTTATCGGTCCACCGGGTGTAGGTAAAACATCATTGGGAAAATCGATTGCCCGTGCATTGGGCAGGAAATTTGTTCGCATATCGCTCGGTGGGATAAGGGATGAGGCAGAAATTCGAGGGCATCGTCGTACTTATATCGGTGCGCTTCCGGGTAGAATTATTCAATCTATAAAGAATTGTGGTTCAAAGAATCCAGTCTTTATGCTTGATGAAATTGACAAGGTAGGTACTGATTTTAGAGGCGACCCTTCAAGCGCCCTTTTGGAGGTTCTTGACCCTGAACAAAATTATGCTTTTTCTGACCATTATCTTGAAGTTCCTTTTGATTTATCAAATGTAATGTTCATTGCCACAGGCAATCTAATAGATCCAATAATTCCTGCATTGAAAGATCGTATGGAGATAATAGAACTGCCTGGTTATATCCTTGAAGAGAAAGTTGAGATTGCAAAAAAATATTTGGTTCCACGGCAGACTGCTGAAAGTGGTTTGAAACCAGAATATATTCAATTTGAAGAATCAGCAATAAAAATGATAATCAATAATTATACTAAAGAAGCAGGGGTGAGAAATCTTGAACGAGAAATTGGTTCAATATGCAGGAAGGTTGCAAAGCGTTTTGCTGAAGGGAAAAAGAAACCCGTACGTGTGGACGAAAAGAATCTTTGTGAATTCCTTGGACCACCCAAAACATTCTCTGAGGTTGCTGCACGCCGGGGTGAAGTAGGACTTGCCACAGGACTTGCCTGGACACCTACGGGCGGGGAGATAATTTTTATTGAATCAATAAAAGTTAAAGGAAAAAAGGGTTTGATCCTGACCGGTCTATTAGGTGATGTGATGAAAGAGTCCTGTCAGGCGGCAGTCTCATATCTCAAGACAAAGTTTGATAAGTGGGGTATAAAAGAAAATTTTGATGATTACGATTTACATATTCATATTCCTTCAGGCGCCATACCCAAGGATGGGCCGTCTGCTGGACTGGCAGTAATTATGTCATTAAGTTCATTATTTAGAAATCAGGTGATAGATCCAAAGATTGCCTTCACGGGTGAAATAACCTTAACAGGAAGGGTCTTACCAGTTGGTGGTATCAAGGAGAAGGTTATTGCTGCAAAACGCGCAGGTATTGATACGATTTATTTACCCGAAGAAAATAAGAAGGATCTGCTTGAGATACCCCCACATGTGAAAAAGGGACTCAAATTTCATTTTGTAAAGAAAATTGACCAGGCTTTAAATTCAGTGTTTAAAAACAAAAATCTGGAAAAGATATAATGATGTTAATTTATTTAATATTATCAACAATAAAATGGCAGGTTGCATACGCACCTCTTGATGATTCATCTTTTAATATGAATGTTATGTTGGAAATTCCTGCCCAGATTTTGAGATTTACTTCAGTTGATTCAATTACTATGGCAACCTATGAAATCCAATTGGTAGTATTTGACAAAAAGAAACACCAGGTTGCAGGCGATTACTGGCTCAGAGAGAGGGAAAGAGATTCTACAAATTACTATGATTCAATCAATCTAATCATACCGAGAACAGCATCAAGGTTTAATCTTAAAATAATTGATTTACAGGGTGCTGAACTTCTGAATGTAAATGACAATATCCAGACTTTTGAATATCTCGCCAATGTGCGTTCGCGATTTATAAATGATACGATAATTATCACATTTACGGTGATCAATCCTGAAAACAGGTCGGGAGATATCAATATCTATCTGCAGAATATGAAAAAAACTGAGTCGTTGAAGTCTGGTACCTATGAGGATACAGTTGACTTTTTTGTCGGGCATCTTTCAAATGGAAAATATAAATTAGATTTTGTCATAGAAAACAATGGGAAAAAAATTGAGGTATTGAACATTCCCATTGATATTGATAGGCCATTTTATTTAGATGAAAAGACCTGGTATTTAAGGGTAAGCCAGCTTGAATATATAGCAACACCGAATGAACTGAGCCAGTTGAGGAGAGCAAGGTTAGAAGAAAGGGATTCACTCTGGAAGGCATTCTGGAAACAATATGACCCAACACCCAATACTGAGTATAATGAAAGAGAGCGGGAATATTTTGACCGCATTGCCTATGCCGATGAGCATTTTTCATTCGGTGACAAAGGCTGGCGGAGTGATCGTGGAAGAATATATATTAAATTCGGACCTCCAGATGAAATACAATCCAGACCCTATGAACTTTCAACAAAACCCTATGAAATTTGGTTTTATTATAAACTGAATTTAAAATTCGTATTTTATGACCGACATGGATTCGGCGAATATATCCTCATAAATCCCCAGGGAGAAAGAATATGATTTTTATACAGATATTGTTTTGTTCAATAAATTTTTATGTTCAGCCTGTTCTGTACTACACCCCATTAAATGTCAAAGACTCACTCGGTATTCAGACAAGAGTTGAAAATATTTTTTACCTTGAATTTAATTGTGCGATACCTTATAATGAACTTTATTATAAAGAAATTGACGGAAGGATAATTGCTGATTGTCTTTTAAAATGTAAAATAGTAAATCAATCAGGAACTGATTCTATTTATGATTCCTTATCAAATAAATTTACAATTCCTTCCTTTTCTCAAGCAGCAAAGGAAGAGATGGTATTTTATCTGCAATTTGGTAAATATCTGCCTTACGATGATTACAATTGGAGTGTTGAATTAGTTTGTGGCGCGAATAAAGGAGTGGTTAAAGGTAAGAAATCAATCACTGAATTAGATTATTTTATGAGTGATCTTTTACTGGCAAGTTCAATAATAAGTGACACAACTGGGGGGTATCTGACAAAAGGCAATTTAAGAATTATGCCTAATCCTTCAGGTATTTTTGAAGAAGGTACCAAGAATCTATTTTTATATTACGAAATATATAATATCATCCCGGATACCACAAAATTAACGGTCTCATATATAATTACAGATACAAGCGAAAAAATTATAAGAAAAGTTACTAAATCTATTGAAAAAAAATTCATCCAACAGGCACTGAATTTAGGTATCAATATTGAAACCCTAAAACCCGGGAACTATCAGCTTAAGGTTGTTGTTTTTGATTCACTTATCAATCGTAAATTAGAAAAATCAATCAGTTTTGCAATAAGGAAAACAAAAGAAAAGATAGAAATTACTTCTGAAGATTTACCTTATTATGATGCAATTGAATACTTTGTAAGCAGTCAGGAATATAAATATTTTAAAACACTCAAGGATGAGGGAAGGAGGTTATATTTAAAGAGATTCTGGGAGAAACACGACTATAAGGAAATTTCTCGTCGTTATGAATATGCTGATGCAAATTTTCAGGAGGGATATCTGCCGGGCTCAAAGACTGATCGGGGACGTATATATATAAAATTTGGCCCACCGGACGAGATTGATAATAAACAATTTGAAGAATCCAAACCCTATGAATACTGGCAGTATTATAATGGGCAAGAATTTATCTTTGTTGATATACGGGGGACACAAGAATATACTCTGGTATGGACCAATGCCCCGAATGAAAAATCAAAGCCTTCTTTGTATAATTATCTACCGCTTTTTAAAAGACGTGAATTAGGAAAAGACAAGGAGTAATATATGGAGACAATAGAAATTAAAAAAGAAGATATAAATGAAATTTTGGAAAAAAAATTCACCCTTTTATTTCAAACCTTGGAAGATATTAAATCCCTAATGACAAAAAGTATTGAATGGAACAGCAAGGTTTATGAAGAAGTCCGTTTGCTCAGAACCTTGCTTGCTGCCTCCAGTCTAACAAAGAAAGAGAACATTGCAATATTTGTTGATTCGCAAAACTTATATTATTCGGCGAAGATGAGTTATGGTGCAAAGGTGAATTATGAGAAATTATTGAGATTAATCACCGGGGACAGAAATCTGGTTAAGGCATATGCTTATATTGTGCAGCCACCGGAAGGAGATGTAAAACCTTTCGCAACCAGCCTTGAGCATATCGGTTACATTGTTAAAATAAAAGATGTGCGCACCCGTGCCGACGGTTCAGCAAAGGCAAACTGGGATATGGGTATTGCCCTTGATATTTTAGGAATGATTGATTATGTTGATACAATAGTCCTTGCATCAGGCGATGGTGATTTTGTGCCGCTCGTGGAATTTGTTAAGAACAAACATAAAAAGGTTGAGATTTTTTCATTTCCAGATAATACGGCTTATGATTTGAAAGAAAAGGCAGATAGATTTGAACCTCTTGATGATCGAGTGATTTTATAATATGGTTGATTATCATATCCACACAGGTCATTCAATAGATGCGGATGGCAGCCTACGCGATTATTGTGAAAAGGCGCTTAGTCTTGGGTTAAAAGAAATCTGTTTTACTAACCATTGTGAACTGGATAAAGAAAGAAATGATAATTTAATAAGATTCAATGGTGAAATTAAGCCAATTGGTAATAAAAGCCTCTTGAAATTACAGAACGAAATATTTGATTTAAGAGAGCAATACCGAAGTAAAGGTTTGAACATAAAATTTGGTATTGAAGTGGGATTCTTTGATGGCGTGGAAGAACGTTTAAAAGAAGTGATTAAAGGGCTTTCTCTTGATTATCTTCTTGCTGGTATCCATTGTCTTGACCATATCTGTATTGATAGTTCCAGAGAATGCAATTATTATTTTGAAAAACATAACGCGGAAGTTTTGCTTGATAAATATTTTTCAACAATGGAAATCCTTGTCCGTTCAAGGCTTTTTGATGCTGTTGCTCATTTTGATGTATATAAGAAATATGGATTGAATTTTTATGGAGAAAGGATTAAAAAATTTAATCGTGAGTATGTATATCAAATTTTCCAACTTATGGCAGAATATGAAACAGGGCTGGAGATAAATACTGCAGGGCTTAGAAGAAATAACGAATTTTATCCATCGGTTGAATTTATCAAACTTGCGAAAGAAGCCGGTATTGAGATAATCACAATTGGTTCTGATTCTCATAAGGTGGAAGACCTTGGGAGAGGAATAAAAGATGGACTTGAATATGCAAAATCTTCTGGTTTTTCAAAGGTGTATGTATTCAATAGACGCTGTCGTTTCCCCCTTGACATTTAATAGATTTTTATTATAATTTACAATAGATGGTGGATTAAATGTTATGGATTCTAACTTATAATTATGCACAATTATTGATTAAAAAAAGAAAGGGGGTGGTACGGATAAAAATGACAAATAAGAAAAATGAGTGGAATAAAATGAAAAAAAGGGAGGTATAATGCAAATCATTTTGATATTGAGTCTTATGACTGTTGTAGACCCATATCTGGTATCACAACAGAGTGGGACATTTACACCACCCTATCTGCCAGAATATGATTATGTTGCGATAGGGGAATATTATTTCAACCCGAGAGAAAAACTTCCGGAGATTCCGGCAGAGCTCACTGGTGAATCAGATTATTATCTTATCCATATTAAAGGTCCTATCTATGAGGATATGAAACAGGCAATTGAATCCCATGGAGTGAAACTGATTCAATACATTCCGTTTAACGCATTCATTGCAAAGATGGATAGAAGTAGAAAGGCAGTTGTTGAAGGATTACCTTTTGTTAACTGGATTGGAAACTATGAACCCGCTTACAAGATTAGCACTTTATTTAAGGAGTTACCAAATGAAAGGGAATGGCTGGTGATTTTATTTATGGATGAAAACATATATCTTGTTAAAAATCGTCTGGAGAAGATCGGTTGTGAAATCCTTGAGGTGTCTGATACCGAATATGGTAAGATTTTAAAGATTCGTTCTGATCGTTCTCATCTCAATGAAATTGCGCGGATGAACGAGGTAATGCATATAGAACCATATCTCCATCCGGTTGCCTATAATCAATCAGGTCAATGGGTTACCCAGACCTGGAAACAGGTGGACAGGAAGATATGGCGTAAGAATCTTCAGGGGCAGGGACAGGTTGTTAGCACCTGCGATACTGGAATATTGACGACCCATGATATGTTCAGGGACCCAGCAGTCAATATTTCTACCTTTGGTAACTATCCGACCCATAGAAAAATCATTGCATACATTTTACCTACAGGTTCATCTGCTTCATTTGGTGATAATGCGAGTGGTTCCTGGCATGGAACCCATACTGCAGGAACAATCTGCGGTGACGATTCTTATGTTGGTGGAACAAACCCGAATGATGGTATGCCATTAAAGGCAAAGAATTTCTTTATTGATATCGGCACATCAAGTGGTACCCTTTCAGTTCCTTCAAACCTTGCCAATATGTATCAACCCGCTTATAATGGAAATGCAGGTGGTGCAGCACGAATTTCTTCTAATTCCTGGGGTTCAACGAGTGGTGCGGGTTCTTATTCATCTTATTGTGTCAATACCGACCAGTTTATGTGGAATAATCGTGATTTTTTGATTGTTTATGCAGCAGGTAATAGTGGACCGGGTGCTGGAACTGTATATCCACCGGGGACATCAAAGAATATCCTTACACTCGGCGCAACAATGAACAGCACTTCAGCCACAATGATGGCAGATTTTTCAAGTCGTGGCCCAACATCAGACAATAGAATCAAACCAACCGTAACTGCACCTGGTTATTTCTTATACTCATCAGTTGGTCCAAATAATAACTCCTATCTCGGCATGGCTGGTACGAGTATGGCAACGCCCTGTGCCGCAGGTAATGCAGCACTTGTCAGACAATATTTTGCAAAGGGATTTTATCCAAGTGGTGATTCAAATCCCGCAAACCAGTGGAGTTTTATCCCCGCATCATTGGTCAAGGCTATTATCGTTAATGGTGCACACCCATCAATTATTGGTTCAACAATCCCTGATAACAATACTGGTTGGGGCAGGGTATGCCTTGATGATGCTTTGTATTTTAGTGGTGATGTTCGTAAACTATGGGTCACTTATGATAGTGTTTCAACCGGGCAGTATGATGAATTTACAATTACAGTAAATGACCAGTCCGAACCATTAAAGATAACCCTTGTCTGGACCGACTATCCGGCCGCGGCTGGTGCAACAGTAACACTTATTAACAACCTTGACCTGCAGGTTACAAGCCCGAGTGCCACCGTATATCTGGGTAATGTGTATAGCGGTGGTCAATCAGTCCCGGGTGGCTCTGCTGATAATCGCAATGTTGAAGAAAATGTGCGCCGGAATGTACCAGAGCTGGGTAACTGGGTGATAAGGGTAACAGGAACAAATGTTCCACAAGGGACAAATCAGCCTTATGCCCTTGTTGTCTCAGGTGGGCTCGGTCCTACCGCAAATCCAGTTTTGCACATTTCTGGACAGCGGTTTTATGACCCGCCACCAAATGGGAATTTCAATGGTCGTTGCGATGCAGGTGAAACAGTCTATCTGACTGATACACTAAAAAATCTTTCCGGTGTTGCGGTGAGCAACTGCGTCGGTGTATTAAGAGAGTCAAGCCCATATATCACATTGCTTGATTCTGTCGGCAATTTTGGGAATATCGCAGTTGGTGGAACAGGTAATAATGGCAGTTCACCTTTCAGATTTTCTATTTCGTCTACAACGCCTGCCGGGACATTCGTTGATATGATTCTCCATCTCACTGGTGACGGTGGATATGTACAGGATATCGGATTCAGCGTTGAGATTGGTGTGAATGAAGTCCATATTATATGGGGTCCAAAGACAGTCCAGGTTGCACCGGGAGATACACACTTCCTTTATGGCTTGGGTTACAATCCACAGAATGACCGGATTTATGTCACCAATTTCTATCGTAGAACAACCGGTATTGTGATGTACAGTTCGGATAGCAATGTTACCTATCTTGGTTATATCCCGTCACCCGATTCCTGTCCAACCGATATTAAGTACTGTGCTTACGACAACACATTCTGGGTTGCGGCAGACCCCAATCCTACCGCGCCGAGTAAGATAATCTATAAAATCAACACAAGTGGCACGGTTTTGAGACAATTTGCCAATCCAGCAAATGATTATCCAACCGGACTTGCCTGGATGCCTACACGAAGGTGGTTATATGCGGCAGACCGCAGAACATCGGCTGGTGCGACACCAATAATTTATCGTTGCGATACCCTGGGTGGAAATGTTTCTTCAGTCAATCTGACAATCGGCGATAACTATGGACCGCGGGGATTGGCGATTGAGCCTTATGGCCCCGATACAACGCTGTTACTTGTATACACACATTTCAGTAGTGATGCAACCCCGGTATTACTTAAGATTGCACTATATGAACTGCGTAGAAGTGATGGTGCAGTTTTAAACTCAGTGACCCTACCGGGCTGGAATGTCCGTGGTGTTGAATATGACCCGAGAGATGGAAACTACTGGTTGACGATTGCCCAGAATCCAAATAGGGCGATAGTAAAAATCCTCGGTTTCCGCGGTATTCCTGGTGTGGGAGTTGATGAAAATCTAACTCCATCTCCTATAGAGCACATAAGCCTTTCTCCTGGAATGCCAACCCCATTTAGCAAGAATGTGAAATTTACTTATTCGGTTCCGGTTAAGATGCGGGTAAAGCTTGCGGTCTATGATATTTCGGGAAGACTCGTAAAGACATTTGCAAATGGTGAGGTTGAACCAGGACCTAAAACGGTTATCTGGAATGGTCTTGCTGATGACAATAAAGAATGTGCCAGTGGTGTCTATCTCTGCTATCTTGAAACCGACCACGGTTCAGTCGTGCGCAAACTCGTTTTGACTAAATAATTGATTAAGGGGCTCTGGCTTTTAAGCCAGAGCCCCTTTTGAGAAGTAAAGGCAAATATGTTTAGTAAAATGAGATTATTCGCAAGCATTTGCCTCGTTTTGAGTTTTTGTTTTTCTTTCCATATAAATATTCCTGTTGATAAACTTAAGTATGAAATAACGAATTTTGATGGATACCAGAGAATTTTTCTTGAGGATGGGGGAAATTTTGGTAAGCCGGGTACACCAGAAATTCCGGGATTTATTTATACATTTCTGTTTTCTCCAGATGAAAAAATAATAGCAGTAAATGTGAGCAATATAGAATGGTCAGAAATTTCTGGAGAATTTTATATTTATCCAGCCCAGAAAAGTGCAATCATTGGAGAACCAATAGAATTTACTAAACCAGACTTTGAAATTTATAACAGAAATGAATTTTATCCGAATAATTTAATACTTGGTTTTCATTCTGGAAACTTGAGGGGTTATAGTATTGGGCAGATATTGATTGCGCCGTTTAGATATAACCCAGTATTAAAAAAACTTGAAGTTTTAAAGAAGTTAGAACTGGATATCAAAACTGGAAATCAAAAAACTGGTATAAAACCGATTCGTCAGACAATATTTTCAAAATCAATTTTTGATGAATTTGTTTTTTCAGTAGTAAAACAATCAAATGCCTCAATACTTTCTAATACTCCAGACTTTCATATTGAGGAGAATGTAGAGGATTTAATCCCATCTGAACTACCTTCACTTTTAGGACCTCCAGTTGACCTCCTGATAATCACCACCGATTCAATGATTTCTGCTTATGAAAAATTTGCCCGTTACAAAAGATTGCTTGGGTTGAATACGGCAATAAAAACAATGTCCTGGATTAAACAGCATTATCAGGGAATTGACGACGCGGAAAAACTGAGAAATTTCATAAAAGATGCAGTTGAAAAATGGGGTGTGAGTATTGTTATTTTAGGGAATGATGTTCCAGAAATCCCCACACGCTGGGTGTGGGTAGAGTATGTGATGGGAAATTACCCTGCTAATGTAACCACGGACCTTTATTTTTCAGACCTTGATGGAAATTGGAATTTTGATGGCGATGACCGATTCGGTGAAGTTGCTGATTCAATTGATTTATATCCAGATGTTTTTGTGGGAAGAATTCCTGCACACAATGCTGAAAATGTCCACGCATATTTGAATAAGATAGTTGCCTATTTATTTGAACGAGTAAATCCCCCAAATTCGCTTGAGCCATATTACAAAAAGGCGTTATTTGTTACGAGTATGTTCTGGTCTCAGAATGATTCTTATTATCTTGCAAGAAATCAGTTAAGTCCTCTCCTTCCTATTTATTTCAATAAGTATTATTTTAACGAAGAACCTAAACAGAAGGTTTTGGATGGAATGAACGATG
Organism: candidate division WOR-3 bacterium; assembly: GCA_039802005.1. Taxonomy (NCBI): domain Bacteria; kingdom Pseudomonadati; phylum Caldifarciminota; species Caldifarciminota bacterium. The sequence goes on along the minus strand of JBDRVV010000014.1, from coordinate 31,226 downwards.
GGTACAATTTAGTTACCTGGCTTTCTCACGGGGATGTGAATATGTTGCGAGTGCGAACAAGCCCGCGTGAATATGTGACGAATTTTTCTTTTGATTCATTAACAAATAATATTTATCCCCTGCTTGTGGTCATTTCTTGTTATACAGGTCCTTTTCAGGAAGATTGTATTGGCGAGCATTGGGTTATGAATCCACAGGGCGGTGGCATTGGCTATATCGGTCCGACGAGTTCCAGTGCGGCGTATAATCATCTTGATTATGTCAGAACATTATTCCCATTACTATTTTCAACCTCATTGGGTTCTGCCCTCGGTTTTTCTAAAATTCCATGGATACCTTATTCTCAGTTTGACAACTGGCACAGAGTTTTTCAGTATTCATTGAATCTACTTGGTGACCCTACAGTCAAATTGTGGTCAAGTGTTCCCCATAACATAGATTCCGTTATAGCAATTAAGGATACACTTCAGATTGGTGATGATACAATCGCGTTAAGAATATTCCCACCCGTAGATAAGTTTAAAGTTATTCTTTACAAAGAAAATGAAATATTTTTAAAAGATTCTGGATTCGTTGGTATATCAGAAACACCGGTAAGGACAAAATCGCCTGGATATCTAAAGTACACAATAATTAGTGAAAATATTATACCGTATATAGATTCAGTATTTGTTAAACCTGATGCACCGTATGTTGTTTATCACCACCTCAGAATGATTGATACAATGGGCAACAATAATGGAATTCCGAATCCGGGTGAGAGAATTGCACTGTATCTAAGTATGGTAAACAATGGTAATCAGATATCGGATTCAGTATTTTTAAAGATCTATAGTTCAGACAGTTTTATTGATATTTTATGTGATACTGCTCATTTTGTAGGTATTCCACCAGGAGAATTTAAAGAAAATTTAACGCCTTTTATAATTGATATTAATCCGGCAACACCAGATGGTTATGGACCATTGCTTTATATGGATATCAATTTTAATTCAGAAGTGATTTATGATACCTGTCAGTTTGTTGTTGAATCTCCTGTGTTAACACTTTTTACGCAGAAATTCACTACAAATGGAAGTGTATATAAAATCGTGCCTTTTGTTGAAAACAATGGACATTGTATTGCCGAGTCAGTCTATGCAAAAATTACGAGCCTTTCAGATACGATTACAGTCATTGATAGTATTGTGCAATTTGATGATGTTAGGCCCAATGAAATCGTATCCGCAAATGATACTTTAAAAGTTTTAAAAGTATATCCCGGGAATGTTTCTTATAAATTCTCTTTATATACTAAAAATCTTAAAGTTCAGGAAAAAAAGGTCACACTTGGCTCTCCCTCACGGATTGATTCACTATGGTCATACGGAACGCAGAATTCAATAATCCTTAATTGGACTATGGTAATGAATGCGAAGGGGTATAGGATATATCGCTCAACGGTTCCCAATAATAATTTTGAGTTTATTAAAAATCCATTATTGCCTGCTGCATATTTTGAAGATCTAAATGTTGAAAAAAATAGAGATTATTATTATTACATTGTTGCGGTTGATACTTCACTGAACGAGGGCTTGTCATCAGATACGATCAAGGCAAGGGTTAATCCTATAGTTGCCCAGGGTTGGCCAAGGACTGTATTCGGTTATCTCTTTTCTTCACCAAATTTCGGGGACCTTGACCCATCTTATCCCGGTTTGGAAATTGTCGTCTGTTCAAGAAATGGGGATGTATATATGTGGCATAGTGATGGAACACCAGTGAACAGTGACATTTATGGAAGAATTTTTACCTGTGGCGCTGAGATCTGGTCTTCACCAGCAGTTGGTGATGTTGATGATAATGGAACATTAGAAGTTTGTTTTGGAATAAGACGATGGTGGGATAATTTTTATATTTTAACAAAAGTTGATACAACCTGGACGCCTCTGGTAGGATGGCCCAAGACATTAGGTGGCGGCATTCTCGGCTCGCCAGCACTTGCTGATATTGATGATGATGGAGACCTTGAAATTTTTGTTATAACTGAAGATGGTAAATTATATGCATTCCATCACGATGGAACCGGGGTATATTCACCTGATGGGTTGCTAAAAAATTTGTATGGCTGGCATGCGGGTTCTCCTGCAGTCGGTGATTTAAATAATGATGGAAATCTTGAGATAGTCGTCTGCGGGGGAATAAATTCTGATTCTTTATTTGTGTGGGATCGTTACGGCAATTATCTAAATCCTTTTCCAATTGCGGTAGCAAAGAAGATGGTTTATTCACCGGTTTTGGGAAATGTGAGTGGTGATGCAGACCTTGAGATATGTTTTTACACAGATTCTACGGATATGGTTAACCTTGTTGATGCCAGCGGTCATTTATTGTGGCAGAAAGATATCCCATCGCTTGGAGATGTTGAGGCATATCCAGTTTTGGCAGATATTACTGGAAATGAAAGGCCTGAGATAATTGTTGGTAGCAATCAGGGTTCACTGTTCTTATCAGTTCTTGATTCGCTGGGTAATATGATTCCGAGATTTCCCACATCATACGGGCATGATTTCAAATTGCCGATTGCAGCTGACATAGATGGAGATGAGGTTATGGATATCTTGTGTGGTGCTGCGGATTGGAATTTATACGCTTTTAATAACAAGGCTCAACTCATGAGTGGGTTTCCTATACACTTTGGAATAAGGATTGAACAGTCGCCAGCAGTTTATGATATTGACAATGATGGAAGACTTGAACTGATGGTTGGAGCGAATGATTTCAAATTCTGGGTATTTGATTTGAATGGAAGTTCTTATGATTGGCCTAAGTTCCGCTATGATCCATACAATTCAGGATGGTATAGGTCTCATTATTGGGCGGGCGTAAAAGATGCAATCTCAAAAAAGAATAATAATGGATTTTACTTCGGTATATCGCCAAATCCGTTCCGGAATCACCTTGTGATTAAATTCCAAATTCCAAATACCGAATTCCAAACAAATTCCAAATCCCGAATCCCCAACAATTCCGCAATTCGCAATCCGAAATCCGAAATTTCGTTAATGGTTTATGATGTAACGGGTCGGGTGGTTAAATCTTTTAATCCTGAATTCTGTATCCTGAATCATGCATCAGGTATCATCTGGGATGGTTGTGATGATTTAGGTCGTAGATTGCCTGCCGGTGTTTATTTTGTTAAACTTGAAGCATCGGACTTCAAAGAAGTGAGAAAGACAGTTCTTTTGAAATAAATGAAATTGCATAGTAATTTGATATTTGACATCAATTTGAATTTAAATATAATATTCTATATATGAAAGGAGGTGATGATAGGGAAAAAAACAAGACATATGGTCAACTTTTGAATAACTATAGAAAGGAGTGAAGATGAAAAAAATAATGCTATTGATGATTATTGCAATATTTGCCCTGGGTGCAACCAAATCGGTAACTCAGGTGCAAATGCCCGTCCAAACGGCAAAAATAGAATTGCAAAAGGAGAGTGTGGAAGGGGATGTCCAGCGTTCAGACATAATCCCAACATTCTCCAGTAAGGTAAGCTCCCAATTTATTCCTGTTGCTTATGGTGATGCAACAAAGATTGCCTTTTCAAACGGAATTTCTTTTGATACAAAAACCCTTGGCAAGAATGGTGAGCCTGATTTACCAGTTGATTTGAAGACGCAGTATCGGGATGATGAAACTGGATACTACATTGTTCAATTTTCAGGGCCGATCTATGGTCCAGAAAAAGATTGGCTTGAGTCACAGGGTGCAAAGATTCATTTTTATATTCCAAATTACGGCTTTGTCGTTTCAATAAAAGGCAAAACACCACAGAATGCAATACTTGCAAATCCCGCTGTGAACTGGATGGGTATCTACCAACCTGCATATAAGCTCTCAACTCTTTTTGACCGGGTTGGTACTGAGCATAAGGTTACGATACTCTTATTCAATGATGCAGATATGAATTCTACTGTGGAACAGATAAAGGCAATCGCAAAAAATAATGAGGTTGTGACTTCTGATAATGGCATTAATAAAATGGTCTGGTGTGTGATTAATAAGACTGATATCAACAGGCTTGCAAACATAAAAGAGGTTTACTGGATTGAACCTTATATCCAGCCGGTAATGCACAACCAGCAATATCAGTGGGTCGTCCAGTGCGGATATCTTGCAACAGCGCCGGGTGGAAATGACAATACCTATCGTCGTATGTGGGCAATGGGTATTTATGGTCAGGGTGAAATAATAAACCACTGTGACTCTGGGATTAATACACAGCACTATATGCATCGTGCTGGTAGTGCCCAGATCACGACCTGGGGTGTATATCCAACCCATAATAAGATCGTTGCCTATGATTCGGGCGCACCTGCCCAGATAGTATTTGGTGATGGCTCGGGTGCTTCATACCATGGAACCCATACCGGGTGCACGACTGCGGGCAATGATACTACATTGGGAACTGATTATCGGGATGGTATTGCGAAAATGGCTCGGTTATACCACAATGACTGCGGCGATAATACGAGCAGTTCCATTTACACATTTGGTGACCTAAACGACCTTTACATAAGACCTTATAACAAGTATTATGCGAGCCATGGTATCAGGGCTTATTTGAGTACGAACTCCTGGGGGGCAGACGCAGGCGGTGCATATACAAGTATGTGTCTCAATGTTGACCAGTTTATGTGGTCGCATAAAGACTTCTTGTTGTTTTTCTCCAATGGTAATGCAGGTGGCGTCAATACTGTGGGTTCCCCTGCGGCAGCAAAAAACTGTGTGTCAGTTGGTGGAACATATAACAGCACATCCTGTCGGACATATTACACAACGACAAGCCGTGGTCCAACTGATGACAACAGGATAAAGCCAACGATTCTCACACCGGGGGTAAGTATATCGTCCGCTACAACTGGAACCACGGGCTTTTCAGGTATGTCTGGAACGAGTATGGCTTCGCCTGGAGCATGTGGTGCAGGTGCACTGGTTAGACAATACTTAAGAGAGGGTTGGTATCCTACCGGTAAAAAGGTCGCCGGAAATGCCTGGTCTTATATCAGTGCGGCAATGATAAAGGCAATCTTGATTAATTGTGCAGATCCAAATATCACTGGTTATACGGTTCCGGATAACAATGTGGGTTGGGGTCGGGTTGACCTTGATTCCACACTATATTTTGCCGGTGATACCCGAAAAACATTATTGCTTGATGATACAATTGGTGTCCTGACTGGCGAGAGAAAGGATTATCGTTTTAATGTCCCTTCGGGCGCAACGAATTTGAAGATAACAGTTGTCTGGACTGATTATCCGGGTAATCCTGCCGCCAACAAACAAATTGTCAATGACCTTGATTTGTATGTCCAGATAGGCTCTACTTATTATCGTGGTAATCAATATTCGGGTGGCTATTCGGTAGCGAATCCGGCAGGAAGAGATTCTTTGAATGTGGAGGAGTGTGCAAGAATAGATTCGCCGACCGCGGGAGATTGGCTTGTACGGATAGAAGGCAGGAATGTTCCATATGGTCCACAACCTTATGCACTGGTAATCACCTACTCGGCAGCGACTGTTGCTGGGGTTGTTTCTACAGATAAACCTGCTTATCGTGCTAATGATTTTATCATTGATACTGTAAGGGTAAGGGTTGAAGACCCGAATTATGGGGCCGTTGGTATTCGTGATACAGTTCGTGTTGTTTTGACAGGAAAATATATTGAGACACAACCTGAGACATTAAAGTGTGTTGAACTTGCTGAGAGTGCCTATGTATTCAAAGGTGAAATGCCTTTGCTTTTCCGTGGAGCAGTACATGGTGATGGCAGGTTATCGGTCTGCCAGGGTGATACGATTTATGTTTCTTATACCGATAACAATCCTTCTTATATTTCTACGACCTGGGCAGCAGTAGATGCCTGGTATTTCACGATCTCTAATGTCCATTGTGAAAATATTGATGCCACTTCAGTAGATGTTTGCTGGACAACGAATGAAGGTGCAAATTCAAAGATTTATTATGGAACAAACCCGAGCAATCTTAACCTTGTTGCGCAGGTTGACACACCATATTGTATGCCGCATCGGGTAAAACTTACTGGTTTGACACCGAATACAATTTATTATTATGATGTTGAATCCAAAGATTTCAGGGGTAATGCAGTTCGTGATAACAATGGTGGAGCACATTATACATTCAAGACCAAGGCACAGGCAGGAATTGATGTGCTCGTTGTTCTTCTTAACAATAATCTCCAGGGAACTGAATTTGCTCATCCTGATTTTATGAAGAATGCCCTAAATGCTGGTGGTTGGACATACAACTGGTGGTCAACAAAAGACCAGGGACAGTACAGACGGGATAATCTCAAGTGGTTTAAGGCAGTATATTTCCAGGTTGGGCAGGAAAATTATCCGGTTTGGACTGTTGCTCAGAAAGAAACAATAAAAACCTACCATAATGGTGGTGCAAGATTTGCAATGACTGGTCATGATATTGGCTGGGATACATGGCAGTACAGCCGGGTTGATACGCTATTTGCTAAGGATTATCTGCATTTTCGGTACATAGGTGATATTACTGCGACTTCATGGACTTCATTGCGGGGTATAGCGGGTGATCCGATATCGGGTAATTATACTGGCGGTGTTGTCTACCAGCCTTTCCGTCAGGGCGCGGCTGGTGATTCAATTAGACTGTCGGGCACCGGAGCGTCAGGTACTGGAACCTATGTCTGGCACGGTAACGTAGCAAATGATTCTTGCGGTATCAAATGGGAATCTACTAATAATATGGGAACGCCGGGTGATGGTGTATGGGGTGGTCAGCGTACAAGGGTTGTAACTAACTGCTTTGAAATTACTCAAATTGATACTACCAATCCTAATAGCACAACGAGAACTGATATTCTCAATAATATGTTCATTTGGCTAATAGGTCATGATCACCCGGATGTTACTATATCTTCACCAGTGGGAGGACAGACTTATACATCAAGCCCGATCTCAATCGCCTGGACTGCCACTGCTTATGGTGGTGCCCAGATTGATACCACCTGGATTGAATATTCACCGGATGGTGGTTCAACCTGGTATCTCATCACTTCAGGAACCAATCTTACATCACCTTATTCCTGGAATATTTCTGCCTTACAGAACGGCACCAAATACCGCGTCCGTGTGACCGTAAATGATAAAAATGTCTATCCTTCTATGAAGGGCTTTGCTGAGACCGGTAATTTCCGTATTAATATTGCAGGCAATGATGACCTTGGACCAAAGGTTATTCCGAATTCAATAGTCGTTGCAAACAATCCGAAATTTGTGACTGCCACTGATACACTATTAACATTCACTGCCGTGGTCAGCGATTCTGAAACCGGGTTGAGCACAATTGGTGCGGCAAGTTATATTGTTAAAAGTCCAAGCGGAAATTCCAGTGGTGAAGTGCCAATGCAGGTCGTTGATGGTGCCTGGGATGAAATTGTTGAGGATGTCATCGGTTCAATCAGACTATTATATACTCCTGGCGTTGACCGTGTTTGTTCACTATTTGTCCGTGGCCGTGACAATGCAACATTCCGTGCACAAAACTGGGGTGCCTGGTATTACAGGACATTTACACTCATTAACGGCGATATTCGTCCCAATGTAGGTATAGAAGAGGCTAATCTTTCACCATTGATCTACAATTTATCAAACCCGATGCCCAATCCGACAAAGGGAATGGTTCGTATTAATTATGCAATTCCGAAGGCTGGTAGAGTGACCTTGAAGATATACAATTGTCTCGGACAGGTTGTGCGAACGCTTGTTGATGTTGAAAAAGAGCCCGGCTTCTATTCCATAATCTGGGATGGAAAGGATGATGCAGGAAGAAAACTATCTGCAGGAATATATTTCTACCAGATGAGTTCTGATAACTTCGTTGATACAAAGAAGACGGTACTACTGAAATAAAAAGACAATGGGTGGGGGATGATATAAAATCTATCCCCCACCCATTTATTAGTGAATAAAAATTAAAACGAAATAAACAAAGGAAGATAAAATGAAGGGTATTAGAGTTGTGTTGATATTTTTTTCTTTTTTTGCTCTATTTACTTTAGCGAATGCAGAAAGCAATCTGGTGAGGATTGAACTGGGAGGGGGAAGGCTTACACCACTTTTTGAAAAAGAAATTGATATAATAAAAGAATTGGATAATTGTGCAATTGCAATAATTGATGATAAAGAATTTACAAAACTAAGAGATTTTGATTATCAGATTCTTTCTAAGAGCCCACAGGAAGGAGATTACTACTTACTTTATCAGTTTAACAAGCCTGTTGAACTTGATAAATATGGAGATTTATTGACAAAAGATAATAATGTTTTTTTGTTAAAATTAAAGACTGACGCACTTTTGCTTTTAAACCGAGAACCGGTTGAGATAGTGCGGTTATCGTTTAAACCAATAATAAAGACTAATGCAATGACTTTTCCAGAAGTGCGTAGTAATCCAACGATACAACAAATTGTGAACAGCGTTAATCCAGATACGATTTTAAGTTTTGTAAGGAGATTGCAAAATTTCAGAACCAGGTATTCAACCCATGACTCCTGTTTTGCTGCTGCTAACTGGATAAGGAATAAATTTCTGGAATATGGATGTGATTCGGTTTATTTTCAATATCATACTTCTGGGTATGCTCCAAATGTGATCGGAATAAAAAGAGGAATTTTATACCCCAATATTTATGCGATAATTGATGGACATTTTGATGCGACATCTAATCAGGCGCCGAGCATAGCACCGGGTGCGGATGATAATGCAAGTGGCACTGTGGCCGCGCTTGAGGCAGCAAGGGTAATGAGAAACTACCAATTTGAATATTCAGCAAGATTTATTGCCTTCAGCGGTGAAGAGCAAGGACTTTATGGAAGCACATATTATGCAAACAATGCCCGGCAGCAGGGTGATAGTATACTTGGTGTTCTAAATGGCGATATGATCGGGTATGTTGATGCTTCACCTGAAGATTGTAATGTCTTAACCAACAGTGCCAATACCCCGTTTGCAGATTTCTTTATCGCCTGTGCTGATACCTATACGAATTTGCTCACCATTAAGCAGACTGTATCGTCAATTCCGTCTGATATTCAACCTTTTTATGACAACGGTTATCATGGTTTATGTAATATAGAAGATTACTGGCCTACAAATCCTCATTATCATACAACACATGACACAATTGGTGCAGGATATAATAATAACGCCTTTGCTACAGAAGTTATAAAAGCCGAGGTCGCTGCGCTTTGTGTTTTGATAAAACCTTATGAATCTAACCGTCCAAATGTTTTACTCAATCGTACCGCAGTTGTGGAAGATAATAATAATAATGGTAGGCTTGATCCTGGTGAGAATGCTGGGATTGTATGCTATGTCAGAAATGCAGGTGGTGTGCAGGCGACGAATACAACGGCACGCTTGCGTGAGAATGATGATTATATTATACTAATCGATTCAACCACAACATACGGTACGATACCTGCGGGTGATTCCGCAAATAATTCTTCGGATCCATTCCGTGTTTCTGTCTCATCAACCTGTCCTATTGGTCATACTGTTGACTTTCAACTGTATATAGTTTGTGCTGAAACATCCTGGACAAGGAATTTCAGTTTAACCGTTGGTCGTCCAATGCCCACTGATACCGGTTATTACTATGTTTACTGGTCAGGTTGCCCATATCAGCAGGCACCGGTATATAACTGGTTTGCGATAGATACGACACAAACTCAGAATCCTGGAACATCGTTAAATCTGAGCGATGACCAGGTGAGACGTGTGGGGTTGCCTTTTACCTTTAAATACTATGGTCTGAATTACAATCGTATTTCAATATCATCAAACGGATTTGTAACTTTGGATTCAGCAACATCCAGTTATGCAACGAATTATGGTTTGCCGAGTACAAATGCACCACGAACTTGTATTGCAGGTTTATGGGATGATTTGGATCCTGGGGTTAGTGGTGCGCCAGGCGATGTTTATTATTATAATGATGCGGCAAATCATCGGTTTGTGGTGGAATGGTTTAGGGTTCCCCATTATGGTGCCAATACGACTTTGGAGACATTTGAGATAATTTTGTATGACCCCGCTTATTATCCGACGCCAACAGGGGATGGTGAGATAATAGTCCAGTATATGAATTCAATGCAGCAGACAGATAATACTATAGGTATACAAAATTATGCGCGGAATGTCGGTATTCAGTACTACCTTGATGGGACATATCACCAGTGGGGCGTTCCAATTACTTCTCAGTTTGCCTTAAAGTTTACGACCTGGCCACCGACGGTTGGTATTGAAGAGAAAGATGGTTTGTCATTGAGACCAGAAAATCTAAATATCGTATTAATGCCGAATCCATTCCGGAATCATTGCATGATTAAATTCCAAATCCCAAACAATTCCGCATTCCGCAGTTCGCAATCCGAAATTTCGCTAAAGATTTATGATGTTTCTGGGCGGGTAGTTAAATCTTTTAATCCTGAATCCTGTATCCTGAATCATTCATCAGGTATCATCTGGGATGGCTGTGATTTTCTTGGTCGTAGGCTTCCTGCGGGTATTTATTTTGTGCGGCTGGAGGCGGGAGATTTTAAGCAGAACGAAAAAGCTGTTTTATTGAGATAGGGGTTAAGAGGGATTAAAAAGGGAAGAGAGAAAAGAAATTGGACAGAGTGTCGGAGCCTCGGTGGAACGGAGCATTGGGGAGACTAAAACAAGGTGCATTGGCTTGCTAATGCGTTGTTGTCTATCTGCTATTTGGATCTCCATCTGTGGGGTATGTAGCGGATTGTAATTCTGGGCCTAAGATTTAAAGGTTGAGAGGGCAAAAACAGACTTATTCTTGACTTAAACCTTGGTCTGTTTATAATTTTATAGGAACTGCGATGCATTACTTCCGAAGATGGCTTTTTATGATTGCAATTTTTGTTATTACAGGATATTGTCAGGAGATTGGTGCGCGATATTTAATAATCACCCATGATAATTTTTATAATGATATTCTACCACTTGCGCAGTGGAAACATAAGAAAGGAATGCGCACAAAGGTTGTAAGATTATCTGAAATTGGCTCAACTGCGCCCCAGATAAGGGATTATATTGTTAATGCTTATAATAACTGGATTGTAAAACCTGAGTACATTCTTTTTGTTGGTGCCCCCAATTATATACCCTTTCCTCTTGTACTTGGTTGGAATTCAGATAATTATTATACTAACATGGATGACAATTTATATAATGAAATTCTCTCAGGAAGGTTGACTGTCCATAATACAACCGAAGTTCAGACCGTTGTTCAAAAGATTATTGCTTATGAGCGTTACCCGAATACTGCAGATACCTTCTGGTTCAAGCGGGCATGTCTTATTGCCAATGAAGACAATGGTTATTATCCACCAATCGGTAATGATACAGTCTATTGGAATGATGTTCGTCAAGCAAAGAATCTAATGCTTTCTAATGGCTATGATTTGATTGATACCCTGTCCGCTGGTCTTGGTAATAATGCCTACAGTGTATATCAATCAATAAATAGTGGCAGGGGATTTTTGCTTTATCGTGGAACAGGCCTTGGACAATGGTATCCACCTTTTGATTGTAACCCAGATCTGACCACAAATGGCACAAAATTACCTATCGTTCTTTCAATTACTTGTAGAACCATTGGCACCGGTTCGACACCTGCCCAGGTAGAGAGATGGTTTCTCACCGGTTCACCCACAAATTTGAGAGGCGGCGCTGGTTTGTTTGCTACAACTACAGTCGGTGGCGGGTTTATTACATTCTTGAGGAGCGCGGTATCGCGCGGCTTTTTTGATGCAGTATTTTTTGATGGGAAAAGGACTTTTGGCGAAGCGTGTGAGGGCGGCAGAGTAAGGGTTTATACTATGTATCCATATTCCGGGGGTGATGAGGAATATGTTGGGTTCACTACAATCGGCGACCCGGAGATGGGTATCTGGACTGCACCGCCCTGCTCACTTCTGGTAATACATCCGCAAATGATTCCTTATGGTAGTGCAAACTTTACAGTAGCAGTCAATAAAGCAGTGGATTTATCACCAATAAGTAATGCCTTTGTTTGTGTAATGGCAAAACAGGATTCCGGGGTCTATGTCCTTGATACAACGGACATTAATGGTCAGGCTTACTTTTCAATAAATCCATTGATTGTTCAAGATACAATTTATGTCACGGTAACAGGGAAAAACTTAAAACCGTATGAAGGTTATATGACTGTTCAAAACTCAGAAATACCTTATGTAGTATATTTGAAATCCGTTATTGATGATTCATTATACGGTAATAACAATAATCTTATTAATCCGGGGGAAATGATTAATTTACCATTGTGGATAAAAAACTGGGGAGACAGCACAGCCCATAATGTTTTTGGATTATTGAGGACGAACGATATATATACAACGATTTTTGATTCAATAAAATGGTTTGGTGAAATTCAGGGCAGAGATTCATCTTATACGGGTGATAGTGGATATGTTTTTTCTATAGCCACAAATTGTCCTGACCTACACAATATAACTTTTGATTTGATCTGTAAAGATATGAATGATTCGATATGGATTTCGCATTTCAACCATCCGGTTTTTGCTCCGGAATTGACTCTCCTTGAAATTTTAATCAGTGGTGGAAATGGCAATTCTAATCTGGAACCGGGTGAGACCGTATTTGTCAAGGTAAAGATAAAAAATACGGGACATTCACCAATTGATAGTGTGTATGCAATATTGCAAGGCCTTTCAAATTATACGGTCATTACTGATTCAACTGGAAGTTATCCGCATATTGGTATTGATTCTTCAGCAGTAAATGATTTAGACCCATTCATTGTATATGCAGACTCATTAACCCTTCCGGGAACATCCGCAGAATTTCAGATGGTATTATATTCTTTATTCTATCATGATACAATATCATTTTCTATCGTTATCGGAAAGAAAGATTATTTTATTTGGAATCCTGATTTGACCCCACAGCCGGGGCAGAATATGCACAATATACTAACCAGTCTGGGCTACTCAGGTGAAATCAGTGCAAATCTACCTCAAATTTTGAATCTCTACAATTGTGTATTTGTCTGTTTAGGGGTATTCCCAAATAACTATGTTATTCAATCGGGTAGTGCCGAAGCGCAGAGGTTGGTTGATTTTGCATTGTCTGGTGGTAGATTGTATATGGAAGGTGGTGATGTGTGGTATTACGATCCGATGATGGGTGGCTATGATTTTTCAAATCTATTTGGATTAAACCCAATTGATGACGGTGGGTCAAATATGGGACCAATCGGAGGTATTGCTGGAACATTTACCCAGGGAATGGATTTTAATTACGCTGGTGAGAATGAATGGATGGACCATATAAGTCCTTTAAATCCCGGTTCATTTTTAATCTTTAGAGACACAGATAATTATTTTGATTGCGGGGTTGCCTATGATGCGGGAATCTATCGTACAGTTGCGACTTCTTTTGAACTTGGAGCACTTTTTGATGGAACACCACCTTCAACCAGGGCTGTTTTGCTTGATTCAATTATGCATTTTTTTGGTTGTTTACACGGAATCGCTGAAGATAAAACTTCAAAACTACAACCTGTAAAATTAGATTTGCAGATTTGCCCGAATCCTTGCAGGGATCACCTTGTGATTAAATTCGAAATTCGAAATCCGAAATCCGAAATCTCATTGAGTGTATACGATGTTTCGGGTCGGGTAGTTAAGCAATTTAACCATTTAACCATTCAACCATTTAACCAGTTGGTTTGGGATGGTCGTGATGATTTAGGTCGCAAGTTGCCTGCCGGTGTTTATTTTGTGCGGTTGGAGGCTGGAGATTATAAGCAGATTGAGAAGGCGGTGTTGTTGAGATAAGGGTAAAGAAGGGTGAACAAGGGTGAAGAGGGGTGAAAAAGGGCTTCTCCCTTGATATTTCTTTATCTCTCCTGATATCCCTTGCTTGTAGGATAGAGATTAGGGCTGTTGCTGGAGTAGGGACTTTAGTCCCGTGTTTCAAATCCCCCTTTTCTAAAGGGGGAAATAGGGGGATTAGACTGATAGACGAACTCGTTAGCCGATACGGGCGGCGAAACCATATAACGATAGACGAATTAAATAGGGGTAAAGAAGGGTAAAGAGGGGAGAAGAAGGGTAAAAAAAGTTGGACAGAGTATCGTAGCTTTAGTGAAACGGAGAAGGGAGTGCATTAGCTTGCTAATGCGCCGTTGTTGAATTATTGGAATTTAATTGTTGTTTGGGATTTGGCGCTTGGAATTTATTTTTTCTTAAATATTCCAAAAATGCCACCCTTTTTATCATCCTCATCTGAACCGGGTGGGGTTGGTTCTATCTTCTGTTTTTCTTCTGATTTTTCTTGAATTAGTTTAACAAGCCCGGAAGAAATCAGTCCATAAAGGATTCTTCCGGTTTCAAATTCAGAAAGTTTTACTCTTTGTGAAATTTCCCTGATTGACAGAGAACCATCAACGAATGCCAGAACCTTCCATTCTTCAGGCCTGAGATTTATTTTTTCAATCCCTACATCAGGAACCTCAACAATCTTTGGGACCATATCAAAAGAAGGAATCAACCGCTGAATTTTATTTAACTCATCAATACGTCTTGCTGCATCAAGTATGACTTGTTGTATCGGCAGCTCCACAGTTTTCTCAAGGGTTTCTTCACCCGGCTTGAATAAAAATCTACCTTTACGCCACTGTAATATTGAGTCAATCGCCTGTTCACCTATTAAGTTATTGGTTTTTGCATGAACGACCATACCGTTTTTAAAATAGACAACCCCAACATCGCTTGGGGTCTGAATTCTTAAACTACCATCTTTGGCGCCTAATTGTATTAATTGAAATACATCAGTTAATTCAAAATCTTCTAAATTTCCCTCTAAAGCCATTATTCCTTATATACCCCCATTTTTCTATATTTCTCAATCCTTTTTTCAATCAATTCATCAACCGGGATTTGGAGCAGTTCTTCAAGATTTTTTAATACCGCTGATTTTATGTTTTCGGCAGTCTTTTGATAATCCATATGGGCACCGCCGAGTGGTTCAGGAATGATTTCGTCAATGATTTTGAATTGTAGCAAGTCCTGGGCAGTAATTTTTAATGCCTCAGCAGCGTCTTTATTTTTTGAGGCATCACGCCAGAGTATTGATGCACATCCTTCCGGTGATATTACAGAATATATTGCGTTTTCCATCATCAGGACCCTGTCCCCTTGAGCAATGGCAAGGGCACCGCCAGAACCACCTTCACCTAATATAACAACAAGAATGGGAACCTTTAATAAGGCAAATTCAAAAAGGTTGTAGGCAATTGCCTCAAATTGACCCCGTTCTTCAGCACCAACACCTGGATATGCCCCGGGTGTGTCAACAATGCTTAACACGGGTATGCTGAATTTTTCTGCCATTTTTACTATTCTAAGTGCCTTGCGGTATCCTTCAGGATGGGGCATTCCGAAGTTTCGTTTTATTTTTTCTTTTGTATCACGGCCCTTCTGTTGGGCAACGATGGCAATAGAGTATTTACCAATTTTACCCAATCCGGCAACGATTGCCGGGTCATCGCTGAATCTGCGGTCACCGTGTAGTTCAATAAAATCAGTGGTTGTGGCATTGATAATATCAATCGCGTACGGTCTACGGGGATGGCGGGCAAGTTGGACTCTCTGCCACCGACTTAGATTTGAATAAATCTTCCGCTTTAACCGCTCAGCCTGCTGCTGAAGTCTTTCAATTTCATCGTCAACACCACTGAGTTTCTTTAATTCCTCAATCTTCCTTTCCAGTTCAATAACTGGTTTTTCAAAATCAAGGTAAATGCCGCCGTTCATAGTCTATTAAAATGAAAAACCTATTCCAATTGTATTTATCATACCTAAATTATATGGATAGATTGATGCACCATATTTAATTGCCAGATTCCGGTTGTGAATGCCAATATAAAAACCTGGGTAAATTTGGTCACGATAATTTATTGACAATCCAGTTTCAAAATTGTCGGTTAACCTTATTTCACCGGCGATAGCGGATTCAAATGAGGTGGTATTTACAAGATAATGTATATCACAACTCACTGTAAATTTGTTAATCATTCTATAATATCCAAGACTAAATTTTGCCGGTAAATTCACTTCTTCGTTTGCAATTTTAATGGTCCCGCCTAAATTTGTCGCCCCGGCACTCAAACCGCTAAAACTGTTTATATAGGCAAGCGAAAAATCAATACCCAGAGTTGCATCTGAATAGATATATAAATTCTCATAAATATATTTTGCCTTTATTCCGATTCTTCCATTGGCAGAAAAATTTTTTGCGATACAAAATCCAAGGGAAAAATCACTACCTGTATAAAATCCTGTTGAATCTTCGGTTGGGTAATCAGGTCTTGCTTCGATCATCCCATAGTCATAGTTCATTATATTGACGCCGATGTCAAAATCGTTGAATTTTCTGCTAATACCAAGATTCATATTTTTCATTGAAGTATATATGCTGGTGTAAAAAAAACTTAAGCTATATCCGTCTTGTCTGGCAACAAAGAGCGACGGATTATAGAATATCGCCTCGCTACCAACCGAAGTGGAATAATAAGTCATGACACCCTTCGCTGACGCTGGCATTAAAAGTCCATTTATTCCTGCTGAAGAAAGCAATATAAATATTAACACCATTTACTCCTCAATTATTTCAACATTTGCCCTTGGTAATTTTACCCTTTTATTATTTTCAAGTTCTACCTCAAGAACACGCACCTTTGATTCAGTCTCTATATTTTCTAATGGAACTGGAAGGTCAACGACCTTACCAATCATTCCAAAATAAGGTTCTCTTATGATTCTTACTGCCATTCCGATCTCCAAACCTGAACCGGTAGAGATGTGGGCAATCTTTTTATCTGGTGCCTTTTCAAGGGGAACTATGACCTCAGGACGCATAACCCCTGCCCTGATCTGAGTAGCACCGTTGATCGAAGCTTTTTTACCAACAAGCGATTTGAGAAGATTGTATGTTCTATCTGCCATTCTTAGTCTACCAAAGCCTTCGGTAACGATAATCGTTAATCCAACATTTTCCGAACCCGTAATGGCGACACCAATGTCATAACCCATAAACTTTTTTAAATCCTGGTCCTCAATGCCGCCGACGATAACACCTTTTGCACCAACATTACGTGCCTTGATTAGGGTCTCGTAAGGCGCAAGTGAACCACCAATTATTATCTTATCTTTAAATGATTCATTTATATCTTGTTCAGTAAGGATTTTATCAGGACTATCCGTGGCGATAGCAAGTTCGCCAATCGTCTCACCACCTATGCCGAATATACCCTGGATAAAACTTCCTTCGGTTTTTATTAAGACTCCTTCATTTGGAAATACTTTACTAACCTGACCATCAATATAAGCAATCACCTGTACCGGAATAGGTGGTTCTCTCAATATTACCTGTCCTGTTATCTTTGAAATACTTTCTACCTTACCAGTTATTGGACTCTTGACCGTTGATTTGAATAGTCCAAAAAATCCCTTACTCCGGGCAATGACTTCATCCTTTTGCACATCGTCTCCAGCCCTTTTCATCATTGCTTCTTCAATTTCCTCAGGAAGTATTCCTAATAGCCCGGCAACATTAACGGTCTGGACACTGCCCGGAAGGGATGTCTTTGCAACAATTTGCTCCGCCTTGACTTTATCGCCTTCCTTAACAAGGACCTCACCCGGCAAGGGCAGACGTCTCTGTTTCTCAACGACCGTATAAGCAAGAACCTTTAAGCCTGGAGTATAAGCATGTGCCAATGAAGCCTCCTTTGAACATATATTATATATATTTTTTTACTAAGGTCAAGGATTTCTTATCATTTCTCTTGCCATCGCCATATTCATTAGGTCTTCTTTAATCCCTGCCCTTGGTGTTTCCATAATAAAGGGTAGGTCTTTAAGTCCAGGATGGTTTATTATAAATTTCATACCTTTTCCAATCTCTCCTTTTCCAATATGCCAGTGTCTATCCTTTTTTGAACCCAATTTTGCCAGTGAATCATTAAAATGAATGAGGTGAATATTTTCAAAACCAATATATCTTTCTAAATTTTTTATTGTTTCATTAACCCCTTTTTCTGTTCTTAATTCATAACCCGCGGCAAATGCATGGGCAGTATCAAATACAATGCCTAACCTATTGGAATTCACTCCCTTTAATATTTCACTCAATTGCTCAAATCTATAACCGAACTCATTCCCACTTCCTGCTGTATTTTCTATAAGTATTATGACATTATTATTGATAACAGACAATGCCCTAATAATTGCCTCAATCATTTTTTTTATCCCTGATTTTAAATGCGGGTTAGAACCACTATGGGTTATTAAATATTCTGCCTTCAATTTTTCTGCCCTTTTTAAATCTTCAATTAATGAATCGACTGACCTTTTATATAATAGGTCATTATTAGAACCAAGGTTGTTCAAATAGGGGAGATGGATAAAGACCGGTGCTATACCATTCTCTTTTATTTGTTTTGTAAAGATTAAACAATCTTCATCGTCAATGTCTTTATATTTCCAACTTCTTGGATTTCGGGAAAAAATCTGTATTGTTTCAGAGTTTGTTTCTTTAGCCCTTGTGTAAACATATCTAAAACCACCAGCAATTGAAATGTGAAAGCCTAATTTCATTAGGGATAAAAACTTATTTTTTGCAACTGAGACAGAATGGTTTGTTTTTCTTTAAAACCGTGCCTTTACCACATTGCGGGCATTTTTGTTCTGTAGGTGGATAAAAAGAACTGAATCCACATGCCTTACATTTATATATCCGACCCTTTTTACCAGATAAGATTATCACCGTGCCGCTACAAACAGGACAAGGAACATCGTGGGTAAGGTTTTCCGTGTATTTGCATTCTGGATAACCACTGCAGGCAAGGAATTCACCATATTTTCCTTTTTTAATCACGAGTGCCTTACCGCATTTTGGACAGGTTTTATTTGTGATTTGAACTTCAAGATTTTCTGAATATTTACACTCAGGAAATCCTGAACAGGCAAGAAATTTGCCGTATTTACCCCATCTAATCACCATAGGTCTCCCACACTGCGGACAAATTTTATCAATTGTCTGCTGAATATTTTTCTTTATACTTTCTGCATCTGCATTTGCTTGATTTACAACTTTTGCAAACGGTTCGTAAAATTCTTTAACAACTTCTTGCCATTTTTTCTTTCCTGCTTCAACGAGGTCAAGTTCTTCTTCCATTCGGGCGGTGAATGGTATTTCAAAGATATTGTTGAATCTGGGGATAATTATATTATATACTTCTCTGCCCAGGTCGGTTGGAATTAATTTTCCATTATTTTTAATTATATATCTACGGTCAAATAAAGTTTGTATGATATGGGCATAGGTAGAAGGTCTGCCAATTCCATTTTCTTCTAATTTTTTGATTAATGTTGCTTCAGTAAATCTTGGCAGGGGTTCGGTCTGTTTTTCTTCAATATTGATTTGCTGTAAGATTACCGTATCACCGACCTTGAGTTTTGGTACAAAACCTCTTTGGATTGTTTCACCGGTTAACAGCTGATAACCAAGGAATAGAGGCTTTGTTTCTTCTGCCTTGAATTCAAGACCCATATATTCAAAAAAGACTTCTTTTAATTCATATCGAGCATTTGCCATCTGTGATGCAACAAAACGGTCGAATATCAATTTATATATTTTATACTGATCAGGGGTAAGGTAATCAATTATTGAATCAGGTTCAATGTTGATTCTTGTTGGTCTGATTGCTTCATGCCCGGACTGCGCACTTTTTTTATCTTTGAACTTTCTTGGTTCCTTGGGAAGATAGTCGCTTCCAAACTTTCCATCAATGTATTCTCTTACCGATTCGATTGCCTGGTCATTCACCCTTGTGGAATCGGTTCTCATATATGTAATCAAACCAATTGTCCCTTGCGGAAGGTGTATTCCTTCGTACAAGCTCTGGGCGATCTGCATTGTTTTTTTGGGAGTTATGTTGAATTGCCTTGAAGCCTCCTGCTGAAGCGTAGATGTGATGAAGGGTGGAGCCGGGATCTTCTCGGGGGTTGTTATTCTGTAAATCGTTACCGTAAACTTTGTGTTCGGTTTCAAAATATTTTTGATATTATTGAGCTCTTCTTCTGATAGCACTTTTCTTTGGACACCTTCAATTTTTATCAGATTGGCATTGAAGGATTCATTTGCATTTGTTAAAAATGTGCCCGAAATATTCCAGTAAGGCGTTGGTTGGAAAGATTCAATTTCTTTTTCTCTTTCACATATTAGCCTTAATGCAACGCTCTGTACCCTTCCTGCTGAGAGTCCCGATTTTATGACCTTCCATAAAAATGGACTTGTAAAATAACCTACAATACGGTCAAGAACCCGGCGTGCCTTATGCGCATCAACCAGATTGGGGTCTATTGAAACCGGGTTTTGAAGTGCTTTTCTTACATATTCGGGGGTGATTTCATGAAATAATGCCCTTTTTATAATTGGTGCACTTGAATTCAATTCTTCAGCGATATGCTGGGCAATTGCTTCACCTTCACGGTCAGGGTCTGACGCTATGTAAATTTTCGCCGAATTCTTACAAACATTCTTGATTTCGTTAATTATTTTTGCCTTTCCCTTTATTTTTATATATTTTGGTTCAAAGTTATTTTCTATTTTTACCCCAAGATCTGATTTTGGCAGATCCTTGATATGTCCCCTTGATGATACAATTGTATATTCCCTGCCAAGAAATGATTTTATCGTCTTGGCTTTTGTTGGAGACTCCACAACTATGACTTTTTTGCCTTTGCTCACAATTTTTATTATATTTAATTATTTTGCAGTGTCAAGATATCTCTCTATTTCAGATGGACTAAATTTGCAGTAAAAATTTTACCTGAAATTTCTGCCTTGACACTATAAACGCCGGCTGGTAGTTGTCTACCAGCATCATCATCAAAACGCCATACAATTTTATAATTATCCTGATAAATATAGTTGCTATTGATTAATTTCTTAACTTGATTCCCAAGACAATCATAGATTGCTAAATTTACAACAGAAGAAGGCGGAACAGTCAAGTGTATGATTACCTGTTCTTTAGATGGATTTCCAATAATTTTGATTGGTCCATTCTGGACAATGTTTTTTCTGTTTTCTGCAATAGAGAAATTATGACCGGTGGGTTTTAACCATGGATCTCCAAGTAAGGTCATACCATAATGCCAGCAGAGTTCATCAAATGTAACACCATTTGCAGTTATATGTGTAAACCAATCTTTAAATGCCTGTCCAAGTGTCTTTTGCTGTGAAAGTGGTTGGTAAAAATAATAAAAATCAAGCATACTGCCGGTCTTTGTAGAGCCAACTTCACCAAGTCCATAGCCCTGATTAAAAATAGATTGTCCACCTCCATATCCATTTGTCGTATATCGGGCAAATGAACAGGCAAAATGATTGTAGAAATTTGCAGGTGGGTTTTGAGTCATATATTCATTTGCATAGTAATAGTCATAAGAATTTCCGTTATTATATTTAAATTGATGCAAACTCGGTGAAGAATGGGCAAATACTGCAACCCATGCCTGGGGTGTATTTAATTTTATTCGATAGATAGATGCCCTTGTTGTCTCCGCATCCCAGTAGTTCATTGTATCTGGATATAATACTGAGACTTCATAAGCCCACTGGGGTGCCCATGGAATCCAGTCATCATCACAAAAGAAAAGTGCTTTGCGTTGTAATTGCAGTGTATCATGACGATAGGCATTATCCTTACGAAAATAATTTTTTAAAGTAACAGTATCTACTCCAATACCGGTAGGTGTGAGCCTTCCAATATAGATTTCAGGATTTATGTTTCCAGTATGACCATCGTACTTTCCATTCCCGGTGCTCATTGTATCAAGCCAGGTCCCATTCAAGTCCATATAAAACAAATCTATGGGAAATTGGGCATACCCATATTGTCCAAAATCATTTGCAATTTCAAACCAGGCAACTGGCAGGTTGCCAATAAATAGTGCACCTTCAATATTGTTGCTGCTATAGAGATTTTGTAAAAATGTTCGCAGGGATTCTGGTGTGCCACCAGAGATTTGATAACTGAATATAGTGTATCCTTCTAATTGTAGATTGTTGATCAATTGATTAATCTCGCCTGTCAATGCACCTGCAATGCTCTGCTGGGTTAAAATAGCAACATTCCCAGCCCTTCCATCTCCATAGACAATTTTATCAAGTGAACAGAAAAATTCTGTATACGGATTTTGCGCTATCCATTCTTCATAGGTTTCTGGTCTTGAACCTTCTGGTCCGACCCATTTTAATAACGGTATATCGCTGTAATCAATTGCTGGTAGTAATGAAGTTATAGACAAAAATGTAAAAATATGCTTCATTGTTTCCCTTTAATATTTAATATCGGGGCGGAGGGATTTGAACCCACGACCCCTTGGTCCCAAACCAAGTGCGCTAAGCCGCTGCGCCACGCCCCGTAAATGGTCTTTAATTGTTATACGGCTTCAAAACCCGTTGTTTAAAATTATATTTGATTTTATAAGAAAGTCAATATTTGAATACCCTGAATGTGATAATAAGGGATAAGGACCTTCTTCTTCCCTTTTGTCTATCATTATACGGTTTCGCTACTAGTCTAATCCCCCTTTAGAAAAGGGGGATTAAGGGGGATTTGAAAAAGGAGGATTAAAGACAACACTAAAAAATAGAAATCGGTATCCAACCTCCTAACTCACTCCCTCACCAAACTTCACATTATCTCAACAGAACCGCTTTCTCAATCTGCTTATAATCGCCAGCCTCCAACCGCACAAAATAAATACCTGCAGGAAGCCTACGACCAAGAAAATCACAGCCATCCCAGATGATACCTGATGCATGATTCAGGATACAGGATTCAGGATTAAAAGATTTAACCACCCGACCCGCAACGTCATAAACCATTAACGAAATTTCGGATTTCGGATTTCGGATTGCGGATTTGTTTGGATTTTGGCCATTGGGATTTGTCTGGGATTTGGGATTTGGAATTTGGAATTTAATCACGCAGTGGTTCCGGAATGGATTGGGAAAAATTATCAATGACGCCGATGGGTTAAAGGTTTCTACTCCAGGTTCTTCTATATCAACAAAATAGAAATTCAAATGTTTTTCCCATAAAGCACAAAGGGAAGGTGATAATTCACCTATAGGTGGATGATTTCCAAAAGACGCAGTCATCCAGTAGCGGACAGGCCAGAGACTATCAAAAGAATAAAAACCATTGCTGTTCGTGAAAGTAGTACAGCATTTACAAAAAGGTCCCTGGGTTATAATGCTATCATAAACAGTGGCAGTTACTCTAGCATTTTCAATTGGAATACTATTTAGATATACATAACCGCTGATTACACATCCTGGATAATCGTCATTTTCACTACCCAATGTTGGTGTGTAATCAATATACCAATCCTCTGCAGGTGTAGGATAATTATAATACAAGGTGAACAAAAATCTTGAAGCAGAGGTGTTAGGAGGTGGTGCAAGAATAGGAGAATGAAAAGTATCAGCGTAGGAAATGTCATCCATGAAATAGTCTGATTTGTAAATATATATATATCCATTTTGTTGGTTTAGGTGGAATGTTCCATTCAAAATTGATCTATCAATCACCGTATAACCGTAAGGCGGATTAGAGATATTGGTATCAACATAGGCTGAACATCCGGGCGTATAAACCAAGGCTCCCAATAGAGGTATTTCCCAGCCGTAATTTATTGGATGAAATTCAAATTTCTGTCCAAGGAGCGTATCAGTCTGGAATTCATTGATAACACCGGTAAGCAAGGGATTGGCAAAAACCGGAAAAATAAACAATAAAAAGTTTACAGCCAATCTCTTCATAAAGTCCTCCTGATATATTTTAATTTAAAAATTTTTAATGTCAAGGAAAAAATTAAGTGAGCGAATTTTGATTTAGTGCTCTGGTGAGCATTAGCTTGCTATTTCGTATTAATGGGGAATGGAGATAAAAGCCTCACGGCTTAACTCTAATCATAAAACTATCCGCCCATGAACATAATTCTTGCTCTCGCTTGGGGCAGCAAGGTGTGGGGTTTGGGATTGGAAATAAGATAGGGTTTGGTTAGCGGTTTTGTTGAATGTAGGGCGAGGCTTTCTTCAAGAACCGATGGTTCTTTCAGAACCAGAGGTTAGCCTTGCAACAGAAATAAGCAAACCTAAAGGTTTGCCCTACAATACTCTGTCACCCTGAATTTATTTCAGGGTCCTAAAAAGTGTTGATTTTTCAAGCGCCGTCGCGCTGAAGATCGGGATGCTGAAAATGGCATGAGATGCCGAAATAGATTCGGCATGACATTGTTCAGCATGACAATACTGGTTAAATGTTAGTTATGACACAGGCTCCAAAAATTGCCTTACAGAATTATGAGACAATCCGATTATGTAACCATCCAACCATAAAACTATTGAACAACTCAAGCAAGGGTTATCAGGGAAGTGGATTTAATTCGTAAGAATTTTATGAAAGGCTCACGCCTTAACTCCCACCATCCAAAGATTTTTTATGGGGTAAATTGAAACTCGGAAAACGGTTGCGAAATGCGTAACGGTTTAGAAAGTCGGTTTCGTTTCACGACCAACGACGGACGAAGCGCTTTTCGCAACCGACAAACGAAACAGAGGATTTTATATTGATATCTTATTTGGTTTCGGCTTTGTCCGAGTCAGGGGATATAAAGGGAAATCAAAGAGTCTCAAATATTTTTTGAGACTCTTCTGAATCAGGGATTATTCTCAAGACTTTTTGCAAAATTTTTCGTGCATCGTTTTTATTGCCATGTTCTATACAACTCTTAGCAAAATTTATCGCCTCGGTCTCAAACTGACTCAAAATTCTAAATCTCATATCCACCGACCAGCTATCAAAATTCTTCTTAAACGGCTCGCCACGAAACAACTTAAATGCCCTTAAATATTCTTTTTTTGCAAATCCCCATTCACCTGCCCGCTCCAGCGCCTTTGCCCGGGTAATGGTCTGCTCAAATTCCTGATAGTCGGTGGTAAAATAAATGTTTTGATTGATTAGATAAGATTCCCCGTTATGTCTTTTTATCTCTAAATAATGGGCAGGAATTTTAAGAGCCCTTTTTATTCGGACTAAACTGTGGGAGAAAATCCTTGCTGGATTCTTACTTTTTGACCAGAAATTTTCGTAGAGTTCATTTAAATTCAATGATTTTTCTGGTTCATTGATTCTGGTGATAATAAACAAAAGTATTGCACCATCCTTTGGCGAAAGATAAAATTTGTGATATCTTTGATTGCGGAAAATGATTAATTTGCCTAATAAATTTATGTGGTACACATCGGTTTTTGTATTAAATATCGGCAGGCGCAGAATTGCCTTAGGTAGATAAGTTGGTCTATTCTTTGCAATCCTTTTCTGAACAAAATCGGGGTAGAAGAATAGATAACGATAAAAATAAAACAGGATGCCTTTCCTGACGGCAAACTGATATGCTTCCATATAACCCCTGTTTTTTAATACCCAGGCAAGTTTGATTGTAGATAATTTGAAAAATTCTTTATTTTGTGGAATTTTTTGCAGAAGGATGTTGGTAATCAACAACTGCCTTTTCATTTTTCTTTTTTTCAAAAATTTCTTCAAATCAATCAATAAC
Organism: candidate division WOR-3 bacterium; assembly: GCA_039802005.1. Classification (NCBI taxonomy): domain Bacteria; kingdom Pseudomonadati; phylum Caldifarciminota; species Caldifarciminota bacterium. Next base: position 5,420 of record JBDRVV010000014.1, on the reverse strand, counting down.
GACCTTGCTCTTTCTTTTTCACCCAGACACATATAAGCACTTGCCATTGCCAGATAGGCATTGTTAATATCGTTCAGAAGTCCTGCTCCTCTTGAGGCATTTAAAGCATTTTGTGCTAAGCTAAAAGCTTCTGATGGCCTACCTTCAATCAATGCAAACAGAGCCCGAAATCGTGACAACTGGGCATCCTTTGCCCAATCATAGATTTCTGCTTCATTTAGAAGTTTCAATGCATTATTTTTGTTGCATCTCAATAAATGAACATAAATAGCGAGTAACATCTTCAACCTTTTCTTTCTTTGTTCGTCAACGCCTTCAAGGGCTTTGAGAAGCAATTTTTCTGCAGTATTATAGTCTTCAAGGTCTATGAACTGGACTGCAAGGTCATAGAGGAGTTCATAAAATGGACTTTTGTGTTGTGATACAAGATGATAGCAATGACGGGCAAGACGGAATGCTTCAGTCAATTTTAACATTTGCACCAGGGTGTGGCATTTTGAAATAAGTAGGGTAAAACGAATTGGCATTAAATCTTTGGCTTTTCTATTATTATCAGGTAGAAGTTTTTCAATTTTTTCTGTCCACCTCCTTTGTTCTTCAGGATTGCCAAGCCAGGATAATGCAACAAGCAAAGCCATACCAATTCTTAATGCCGAATAATTCCACTCATTCTTGATAGATTTTTTATAGAGTATTTTTGCTTTTTTGATATATTCCGACAATGGGATTTTGCCGAATTCCATTGTCAATCTTTCAATCTTGCGCCTTGTATTCAAGAGTTTTTCCGGTAATTTTAAAACTAATTCATTCTTTGGTAGCGGGGGTAAGGAATTTAAAATTATCGCTGATTCTTTCATTTTGCCATCATTAAATAGCCGCTCTGCATCTTCTAACTTTAACTTTGTTTCCTGAGAAGGAATAATGAATTCGGTAAAGTCATTGCAAATGTTCAAACGATCAAAGCCAGAATATCCATATCTTTTCCAGATATTCCATATTCCACGGCTGGTGATTTTTATTTTCTTCTTGAGCAATACCTTCCGTGTCTGTTCCAGCGTGAGCCACGGGTAATTTTCTTTATACTTTATAACCTTATTTTCAATATACCCTGGAGACCGATTCCAGGGACGAAACAGCGGTTGCGTCCTAAATTTTTTAAAATATTTCAGCCATTTAAAGACTGTTTGATAATGGAGATTAAATTTTTTTGCGGTCTTTCTGATTGAAGATTTATTTTTAAAATATTCGTCAATGACCCCATAAAATAATTCTCTTTGTTTGTTATGCATCTGCGGTAAATTATATACTATAATTCAGAATATGTCAAGTAATTATAATATGTATCGCTGTAACCAGTAGTTACTATTGCGATTGTGTTGTGTGTGGTTAATTTGGTACACATTTATATATAAATATTTAGAGAAAGGGGGTATTATGAAAATTGGAATTTGGTTTGGTATGTTCTTAATCGTTTCTTTTGTTCATTCAGCTAACCTCCCCTGGGCCTGGCAGAATCCATTACCTGAAGGTAATGAATACACTGATGTCTGTGTAATCAACGAAAATATTATTTTTGTTGTTGAAGAAGAGGCAGGAACCATTTTAAAGACGACAAATGGTGGCTTGGCCTGGGATGTAAGTTTCACACCTTATCCTGATTCCCAGCCTGGTTATTATGAACTTTATGGTATTGATTTTCCTGATTCGCTAACTGGCTATGCAGTCGGTAATTTCTGGGGTTCAAACTGGAATACAACATATCATGCTGTAATTTTAAAAACCACAAACCAGGGTGCAACCTGGACATTCCAGTATCTTGGCGCACAGAATACCTGGCTTATGGATGTTGATTTTCCGCAGGGAAACAATCAGGTCGGATATGCAGTAGGGAGAAATGGAATGATATTAAAAACGACAAATGGTGGGCAAAATTGGGTTCAGCAAAATTCTGGCACAACCTATGAATTGCTTGCAGTACATTTTCCCGTTGATGCAAATACTGGATATGTTGTTGGTGGGAATAGAACTACAACCCCGGTAATCTTAAAAACAACGAACGGTGGTTCCAACTGGAATAGCCAGACAAGTCCAGCAAATGTGACTTACTGGGATGTGTGTTTTATTGATAATCAGAACGGTTATGCAGGGGGGTATACATTAGGTAGTGGTGGCAATGGTACAATTATTAAAACAACCAATGGAGGTAGTACGTGGCAACAGATATGGTATCAACAATACCGTGAAATTTATTCAGTACATTTTTTGAATGCCCAGGTCGGGTATGCCGGTGGTTGGGCACACTCAAATTCGGGCTGGAGTGGAAGTTTCATTATGAAAACAACAAACGGAGGTAGTAGCTGGACTCCAGTCTTTCTTCCGAAATTTATGACTTATGTTTTACCGATTGGTTTTGCCAATACACAGACTGGCTATGCTGCAGGATATGTCTATGACCAGAATGGTGGCCATGGCCAACTTTTGAAAACTACGGATGCGGGCACATCCTGGAATTTCTTAAATACAGGTCCTGAAGGAATTTTTTGGGCTGTTGATTTTCCGGAGAGCGACCAGGTTGGTTATGCGGTTGGCGATGCAGGATATATATGCAAGACAACTGATGGAGGTGCAACCTGGGTACAGCAAACAACAGGAACCGGGCAGGTATTCTATGATGTTGATTTTCTTGATAATCAACTCGGTTTTGCAGTTGGTGCTAATGGAACATTTTTCAAGACAACCAACGGTGGTAATGTCTGGACTCCAAAAAATTCAAATACTACAGCCACCCTGTATGCAGTGAAATTCATAAATTCGCAAATTGGTTACATTGCTGGACTGGGAAGTACTGGTGGAGTGATAATGAAGTCTACGGATGGTGGTGATAACTGGATAAGTCAAAACATTCCTAATAATAATACTTATCGGGCAATCCAGGATTTATTTTTCTTTAATGCGGATACTGGTTATGCAGTTGCGGGTGCCACACCTTCTTATGGTGGTGCAGTTGGACTTGTATATAAAACCACTAATGGTGGTCAGATCTGGGTTGAAAACTATGCACCATCTTCAGCAAATTTCTATGCCATAGATTTTCCAGAAAATTCACAGGTTGGTTATATTTCAGGTTTAATGGGAGGTACCGGGACTTATAAAATGATAAAGACAACCAATGGGGGCAATTCCTGGACAGGACAAAGCCTGGGGGGTGGTATTGTTCCCGCTGTTGGCGTATCCTTTGCGGATAATCTTATTGGATACGCAGTTTTCAGACCGGGTGGATACCATATGATGATGAAGACAACGAATGGTGGTTCAAACTGGTTTGCTATCAATTCTATGACCTGGCACGGTTATGAGGATATCCAGGCGATCAATGCAAATGTCGTTTATGCAGTGGGCAGGGGCGGAATGATCCGCAAGACAACAAATGGTGGAAGCGTTTGGATTGAGGAAGATAAAGGTGATGGAGATATAAAGGTTGATAATCATTATCAAAGTTTGTGGGTTTATCCGAATCCCTTCAGGAATCAATGTTTGATTAAATTCCAAATCCCAAATCCCAATGACCAAACAAATCCCAAATCCCAAATTACAAACAAATCCGCATTGCGCAATCCGAAATCCGAAATTTTATTAAGTATCTATGATGTTTCAGGCAGGGTTGTTAAGTCTTTCAGTCTTGAATCCTGTATCTTGAATCATGAATCCAGTATCATCTGGTTCGGCGATGACAATCTGGGTCGTGAATTACCTGCCGGTGTCTATTTTATTGTCTCTGAGGATAAGAATTGCTCACCCGCACGGGTGGTTAAAATAAAGTAAAAACCCAACCCCCTTTCTGGCCTCTGGGGTGCCTGTGGGCACCCCAGGGGATTAAAAAAATGTTAGTTTATTTACAAAATATTTTTAGAACATAAATTGAGATGTTTTGTATGAAACTGAATAAAAAATTTCTCAAAAGACATTCTGG
>JBDRVV010000014.1:0-1440 GCA_039802005.1 candidate division WOR-3 bacterium | reverse complement strand
ATGAAAATGAAGCAGAAAAATGCTGTGGTGAAAAGTGATATTTCCGCTTGAAACTATTCTGGTATTCTGGTAATTACCGGAATACCAGAACAGCAATTTGATTGATAAAAAGATTTTCTTATTGACAAAGCAAAAATAATTAATAGAATTTATCATATAAAAGGAGGTGAGAATAAATGAATTAAAATATGGGGATGCTGCAGTACAGGATCAATTCAAATAAAGAGAATTGAAAAAGGAGGTGTGTATGTTTAATTTGTTGCTTGCGTTTCTTTTTGTAGCAAGGCCAGTGATACCGGGTAAGATGACTCCGGAACTGGCGCAGATTCTGCATAATACATCAGATAACGAAAAGATACTCGTTATCGTCCATATGGCTACAGAATATCCTTATGACCAGCTTCGGGGAATGACACCGGTTGAAAAGTGCAAGGTATTTGAGAATATTGCCTTAAACTCACAACGCGAGATTGTTGAATACCTTAAGGCATTACCAAGAGAGATAGCCGAAGTTGGTGGTCAATTCTGGATATTCAATGGATTCCATTTAAAGGCAACAAAGGCATTAATCTATGAACTTGCCAAGCGTGATGATATCTGGTTTATCTGCCACAATGGGATAGTGAAACTTGATGCTGAGGTTCTGCCTGAAGCAGATATCACTGGTCGTGCTCCAGAATGGAACATCAAGAAAATTAAGGCAGATTCTTGCTGGGCAGCGGGTTATTCTGGTTCAGGGATAATTCTTGGTCATATTGATACCGGCGTATTAACTACCCATGAGGCACTTACCGGTAAATGGCTCTCTCCTTACTGGATTGACGGCGTGAGCGGACAATCTACTCCTTATGACGACCATGGTCATGGGACGCATACAATGGGAACTATCTGCGGGGGTGATGGTCCAGGCCCATTTGTGAATGATGTTGGTGTTGCCTATGGTGCCCACTACATTCCAACCAAGGCATTTGATGCGAACGGTTCTGGACAGTACGCCTGGATTGATACCTGTATGCAGTATCTGGCAAGCTTGAAGTCAGGCGGTGTTGATATCCGGGCGATTGGTAATTCCTGGGGCAGTTCGGGTCAGACCGATTTACACTGGTGGGATATAATTCTGAACTGGAAAAACCTGGATGTCTTTCCTGTATTCTCCAATGGTAATAGTGGTCCAAATTCAGGAACAGCAAATGCACCAGGAAATTATCCCACTGCAATAGGCGTTGGTGCAACCGATTCACTCGATGTGATTGCCAGTTTTTCATCGCGTGGACCAGCACCGAATCAGAGTCCCTGGAATGACCCACAATACTGGTATTACCCTACCTGGAATCTTTTAAAACCTGATGTCTCAGCACCTGGTGTTGCGGTTCGTTCTTCATATAATAATGGTGGATATACATCTATGCAGGGAACTTCTATGGCATCACCCCATGTCAC
>JBDRVV010000013.1 GCA_039802005.1 candidate division WOR-3 bacterium | reverse complement strand
ATGAATAAAGGATTGCGACTTTTTCCCTTTTCAGAATTCAAATAATACGGGTGATTTTGTCTGAAAACTTACCTTGATGAATAAAGGATTGCGACCGGGGCGAGTGCCAATGTTCGTAGAAAAATACTTTTGCGTTTTCGTCTGAAAACTTACCTTGATGAATAAAGGATTGCGACTGTTTTCATTAGTTGAGGTGCTGCTGCTTCTCCCGTCTGGGCTTGTCTGAAAACTTACCTTGATGAATAAAGGATTGCGACACCATCCTTATAATCCCCAACCCATGCACTTCCATTTGTTCCAAGTCTGAAAACTTACCTTGATGAATAAAGGATTGCGACCCAATACTTCCTTTATTAAGTTTATTGTATTATGCTCAATATCTTTCGTCTGAAAACTTACCTTGATGAATAAAGGATTGCGACGCAAAACGGCTCATAACGGTTCTGCTAAATTCAGCGGTCGTCTGCTGTCTGAAAACTTACCTTGATGAATAAAGGATTGCGACCCACCCAGCACCCAGTGATTAAAAAATCGGTGTGCCCCCTTAGGATTGTCTGAAAACTTACCTTGATGAATAAAGGATTGCGACTTCCATCTATCCTTCATTTTTGCCTCCTTTTTAATACTTTTTGTCTGAAAACTTACCTTGATGAATAAAGGATTGCGACAAGACGCCGGGCACCCCACTGGGCAATGTATTCTTTTGTCTGAAAACTTACCTTGATGAATAAAGGATTGCGACCCTTTCAAATTCTTGTCTTAAAATTTTAGATGTATTCTGTAGTCTGAAAACTTACCTTGATGCCCCTCACCTTAATCCTCTCCCCAAGGGGGAGAGGGAAGGGTGAGGGGGTGCAGTCTGAAAACTTACCTTGATGAATAAAGGATTGCGACTCTTCGACGACGAGGGGAAACGGATTCAAGCAATCTCCCCGTCTGAAAACTTACCTTGATGCCCCTCACCTTAATCCTCTCCCCAAGGGGGAGAGGGAAGGGTGAGGGGGTGCGTCTGAAAACTTACCTTGATGAATAAAGGATTGCGACCGAGTCCGCTTTCCGCTATTCGCTTTCCGCTTACCGCCAGAGAAAAGTTAGCGGATGGCGGAAGGCGGGTGGCGTAATATTTTTGATTTAAGGTGGTATAATGGACTTAAAAACTTATAATGATTTACATAATAGTGTGATGAACTGTCAGAATGATCAATGCCCGAGATTCAAGCATTTTAAGCCTTTTTTGTTCAAGCGTCTGGAGCGTTCACTTGATTGTGTTTCGGTATTATTCCTTTCTGAAGAAATACCACCAAATTATCATAGTTTGAGTTATGATGAGATTTTCCAACATTTGACAAAGAAAGCTATAGCGCAAAAGGGTAAAGTAACAAAAGATATTTGTCGTATGATTGGCAGACCTTTTAATCCCACTGAAGATAAATTTGTCTACTGGACAATGGCGGTTAAATGTATTCCTTATGAAAGAAAATATTTTAAATATCATACCTGTGACAGGTATTGCGTTGATTATCTTAAAAATGAAATAATGCTTTTACCAAAACTTGAATATATCGTGGTTTATGGTAAGCATGCCTTAAAAACCCTGCGCAGGATAAACGATTATCTCCCACAGAATCTAAGGAAGGCAAATATATATACTATTGCCAACTCAATGCCCGAAGAGGGATTCAATATGCATTTTGATAATAGAAATTTCAAAGTGATTGTATTATTTCATCCCTCGTATAGCAACATCCATTACGAAAAGCCAACCAATTTCAAGGCACGAAGATTGAAAGAGATGTATGAAGTGATTATTTCAAGTAAGGTTTCCTCTCAGTCTTGATTTCCAGTATCGGCGTCTTTCCAGTTAGGATGCGATTTTTTGAAGTCTTCCATGGCAATAAGGGTTTCGTTGGTAATTGATGGCATTGTTTTTTCTATCTCCTCTTTTAAATCCTGAAGAGTCATCTTTCTATTTTGATAATGGGCTTCTAATGCCGCATCTTTGATAATTTTTTCAATATCGGCAGGCGAAAATCTACCGAATTCGGGATGTATGTTATCTCTGTTGCACAATGATTTTCTTTTGTCTTCTAAAAATTTCAACAATTCTTTACAATCATCTTTAAAAATCTCCTGGTCAAAAGTATCACTATTCATTTTTTGTCTGATATAGAAATTAAAGAGTTTTCTTATATTTTCTTCTTTCGGTAAACCTACATAATATATTTCTGCAAACCTTCCAGGGCGAAGGAATGCCGGATCAACATCTTCAGGATGATTGCTTACTGCGAAGATAAATATCTTCTCATGAGGATAATACTTTAACAATCTATCTATTTTTCTTAACAGGGTTGGCACAATTCTCGCCATAACCGAAGAATAATTTTGTGCACGTGCTGGAAATAGTGATTCACATTCGTCAATAAACATAACGCCAATACCTTCGTTTTCAAATTTCTTGAAATAACTATCCAGCATATTTTCTAAATTTTTCTCAGCTTCGCCCGGGAAACCAGCAATTACCGCCGGGGTAATTTCGGGATAAGTATCGCACCCCAACTCATTAGCAACCGCATCAATAAATATTGTTTTGCCTGTTCCAGGTGGTCCGAATAGAAAAAAACCGCGTGCGATTTGAAGGTTATACGCCTCTTTTCGCTCATAATCTTTAATTAATTTTTTCATTCTCTTTTTCAAATACTCAAATCCAATTACATCCTCAAACTTCAAACTGGGTTTATGCCCAAATTTCTCTTGAGCCTCTAATCTTATTTGTTGTAATTGCTCTTCTATATCTCTCCCAATTTTTTCATCAATTTGCCTTTTATTTGTTTGAAAAATAGCCTTTGTGATATCTGCATTATCTGGTATTTCAATTTTACTGATTTCACCCAATGGTTCAATCTTGATTTGCAGGTCAAAAGTAAGTTTACTAATTTGTATTGGTTTTTCTTCTAAACCAGACTTTGCAATAAATGGACCATAAATCTCACAGTCATTACTATTGTACCATTTTTTGATAATGAATATCGTATCACCCGGTCTAACATCTTTATAAAGATCTTTACTATCCTTTCTATCTACTAATATACCGTTATTGATACAATAATTTTTCACATCGTTCCTTATCACTAAACCGTACCAGTAATTTGCCATATATTGTACTCCTTTATATTACTTAAGTTTATTTAATAATACGCAAAAGTCAATAGAGAAGACAATCTGCCTGTTTTTTTCCATCCATCGGCTTTAGAATTGTGACCCATACTTGGTGGGATGTAGTAACTAATATAATATATAGCTACTATTATACTGTATACTGAGGAAAATGCATGGGGTTAGTCCGAAAGTGCATTTTACCCCTTGACGATTTGAAAATTTTGATTATAATATATGATGGGTCTTCTGACCAAAAGTCTGCTGTTTGAAGCCCGAGACCGCTTTTAGACCAAGACTACCGTTAGAAACGCTCTCAAGGTTGAATGCATAAAAATATATGGGGGGGGTAGTAACAGTGATTTAGAGATTAATGTCGAGCTCTACCTCTCCTACCCCTTTCGTTGCGGGTTATAATTATTATCAGATACCATATCTCAGCCGTTTACTGCATCGTCAGTAGCAGCTGTCCTTATGTTTTGTATCCCCTGTTGGGGGATTTGGTCTTTAACAACTCACTTTCCGGTGCTTGACCAGGATTAGTGATATTGACCGCTTGCGGCACAGGTTTTTTAATATCAATATGTTATGCATGCAATATCAATCCCAAGTAGGAAATATTCGAAACATTGGCAAATTGATATATTTCAATTATGTTAGCGAGAAGCAGAAAGCTGGAATTTAGTCTTTCTGCCAATATCCAGCTGATGAAATAAAATTTTTTATGCCAGATAAATTAAAACATATCCAGAATTTTGGAAAGGGTCAAAAAATTAGCAAATGGAAATTATCAATGCCTTTAAAAAGTCAATAAATTGTGCGGAGTTAACGAAGGCAATAATTACTTCACAAAGATAAACATTGTGACCACCCTAAAGGAAATACAATATATTATGTAATATTGCTGCATAACATATTGATTTCCATGATAAAGAATAATCAATAAATGACATTCTCCCACAGCATATCCACGGCTACATTATCCACTTTAATGACCGGTGTTCAGGCATTAAAATAAAACCATTATATGCCTGGACATCGGTGGACATAAAAGGAGGTAAAAAATATGCAGGAAAGGCTGGTAATTAAAATCTTACACGATAAGTTTCTGCAGGAAATACTACAAAAGTACCCCTATATCTATAAGCCAATGGATGATAATAATTATATTATTCTTTCGGGCAATCCAAAAGAGGATCTATCCCTCCTTGACCCAACTGATCTGCGTGGTTTTCCCTATATTGATAAAGAGAGAAATATCACCCGCTGGGCAATACCTGAATTTTTGCCTAATCAAGATAACGGTGGTATATTAATGCTGGACGAAATAAATCTTGCACCACCCGCAGTCCAGAATGCAGCATACCAGCTTATTCTTGATAGACAACTTGGTGAATACACACTTCCACCTTCCTGGATGATAGTTGCGGCAGGGAACCTTTCCTTAAAAGAAGGTTACATTTCCCAGATACGTTCTGCTCTAATCTCCCGTTTTTCAGTGGTTGAACTCAATACACCATCGGCAATGGAATGGATAAATGAATATGCAATTCCGCGTAAAATTGACCCACGAATTATTGCCTATCTCTATGCCCGACCCAATGCAATCTATGTAGAATTAGACAATAAAAATCAAAATTTTCCTAATCCAAGAAACTGGGAGAAACTTTCAATACTAATTAAAGATATTCCCAGTTATGATCCAGTATTTGAACATCTGGCGACAGGTCGTTTGGGTAGTTCATTCGGTATTGAATTTATGACCTTCTGTAACTGTGACATTGATTGGAAGATTTGGTTTGATGAGTCGGCAAAACCAACACTACCGCATGAAATTGATAAAAAGTGTTTTCTAATTTCAATCCTTGGAGCTTCTCCGGATAAGGCATCAGGATTGAGCAGATTGATTGTCGCCCTGCAAGAAAACGGAGACATGGAATTGGCGACCCTCGGATTCAACATTTTGCAATCTTTGCTCCCGATGGAAAAAATTATGGAGCTTAAATATTGGCCGGTAATGAGAAACACTTTTGGAAAAATCATTATTTTCTAAGGAGGTAGAATGGAAGAGAAAAACTTAAATGAGAAGGAAATGTATGCTTACCTGATAAAAACAAGGTCAATACTAATTAAAGAATATCCATATTTTGGATACTGGGCACTCCAGGGCAATATAATCATCAAAGATAAATTACCATTCAACTGCCCAGCAATTACCGACGGTAAACATTACTATTTTTCAAAGAGCCAATATAAAGATTATCGAGACTATTATCTGGTTATTTTCATCCACGAAGTCCTGCATAATCAACTCGACCATATCCGAAGGGGTAGAAATAAAATCTGGAGTGTATGGATGTTGGCAATAGATTATGCTATTAACTCGATTATCAAAGATAAATTATCCTTGAGGTTACCGCCCTCAACTTTGTATAATGAAAAATTTGCCGGGCAGTCTGCGGAGAAGATATATGACGAAATAATCCGAATGTTGCCTCCAGATTTAGTTGACAAACTTGTGTTGGAAAAAGCAATTATTGATTTATTAAAAAAGCTCGGTGAATCTCGTAATGAAGGGTCTCCCCCTAATGTTGGCAAAGAATCCGTCATTGATGACCACAAAGGGTCCTCCCCTGGTCACAGCGATACTATCCATTTTATCTGGAGTCAACTGGCTGATGAAATTCAGAAAATCTATGAGCATTTGAAAATTCCAAACTCTTCAAAGATCTGTGGCCGTTTACCCGATCCCCGGAGCTTAAATCCGACAGAGATTAAGAAAATGGAGCAAATGGTAAAAACAATGATAATCCGCGCAGCTATTTTCGCGAAGTCCATCTCACGCGGTAATAAACCCGGAGAGATGGAGCGATATGTAGACGGCTTGCTTAAACCAAAACTTGATTTAAGAGAAGTTTTGGATATGTTCGCATACCGAATAGGAAAAGGTATGGATGATTATTCATTTTACAAAAAAAATAAACGCGAAGCAGAATTGATACTGCCAGGTACTGTTGGAATAAATAGACATATTGTGATTGCGATAGATACCTCAGGATCGATAAACGATGACCAACTTAAAAGGTTCTTGAGCGAGGCATCAACCCTCAGCGGGACTAAAACAAAAATAACAATGGTTTGTGTTGACACAAGTGTCTACGGACCAATAGAAATCGCTGAATATGAGGATATCTACGACAAGGTTGTTGAACATAAGGTACTCAGGGGTGGAGGCGGAACTGATTTCCGAGGATTTTTTGACTTCCTCAACACCTTATCACAACCGATAGATGGTGTGATATTCTTTACGGATGGTTGTGCTTGTTATCCGGATAAAAGTAAGGAACCAGATTATCCAGTTTTATGGATTATAACCGAACGTGGAGAAAACAATACTCCACCCTTTGGTGAAATTTTATATCTTGAATCTCCAGAATAATTTTGAAAAAGGAGGAAAATATATGGATAAAAATATAAAAGTAGAATTTTTGAGAGCAGGATTACAATACTACAGACTCTGCACCGAAAGGTTAAGAAAAAAGATGGATTTAGTAAATCATCTGTCTTGGAGTGCTGAAGATTATGAAGAAGTCAAACTTGCTGTTTGCGAAATAAATTCTGAGATAAGAAGGGCAGAAGAAGAATTAGAAGGCATCTTTGAAATTGCCAAAAAATCTGATATGCAAATTCCCTTTGAGGAAACTGCCCAAAAATTCTCTCTTAAAAAAGAGGAGAAATATGTGCTGATAATTTTATTTTTCCGGCAGTTTAGTGAAAAATATTGTGAAACTACCATTTATGATATTCTCAGTTTACTTGACATTGAACCAGAATATTTTCTGGAAAAATATACAATTTTTCAAAACCTTGAAAGTAAAAAGCTTATAATTGTTGAACAGGATGAGAGGTATGCATTTCCCTTAAACTGTTATGTGAAATTAGAACCAACATATTTACAAAAAATTTTTGAATACTTCGTTGTGGCAAAAAAGAAAAATGTTCCAAAAAATGAAGAAAAAAAATTAGAAGCAAACTTACTAACAATTCGTAAACCACTACTATCTTTTGACAAAATCGTCCTTCCTCTGGAAAAAAAGGAGGCAATAAAAAGGGCATTGAAACAGGCATATTTATTAAAAGAGTTAACCAAGAAGTGGGGCTTGGATTCAACAATAAAATACGGCAGAGGTGTGTCCATGCTTTTTTACGGACCACCAGGAACAGGAAAGACGGCAACCTGTGAGGCAATTGCTTATGAACTAAAGAAAAAGATTGGCATCGTGCAATACTCCAGTATTCTTTCCCGCTGGGTGGGTGATTCAGAAAAAGCGGTTGACTATGTATTTGAAGAAGCCAAGATATTTAATTGTGTACTTGTATTTGATGAGGCCGATGCCTTATTTGGCCAAAGAATGACGGAGACATTTTCCACTGACCGGATGCATAACTTTATGACCAACATTCTGATGCAAAAATTAGAACGATTTGAAGGGGTTGTAATATTAACCACAAATCGCGAGTTTGCAATTGATGAGGCATTTGAGAGAAGAATAATCTTTAAAGTAAAATTTGAAAACCCAGCTCCCGTAGAGCGGAGTAAGATATGGAGAGTATTGATACCGGCTAAAATTCCCCTTGCGAAAGATGTGCATTTTGAAGAACTGGGTTACAGATTTGATTTAACTGGCGGTGAGATAAAAAATGCTGTTTTGAGGGCACTGGTAGAGTTTGCCGAGCGAAGACTATCAGAATTGCCTATGACGCTATTAGTTAAGTCTGCAGAAGAAGAACTGGAGAAAAAAGGAAAGATTAAAAACATTGTATCTAAAATCGGATTCAATAAAGATAAGATTTTGAATCCATCTTAGCATGTCACTTCTTGATTTAACGCCCACGCCTGAAGGCGTGGGCGTTTTTTTTATTTTCTTTCTTTATTTATCCAGTCCCCAAAGTAACCTGCCGGCGGTGAAAATTGCCCAACGATATTGCCGTTTGACAATTTGACAATTGCACAATTGTGCAATTCTGAATTCCAATATCCTTTTCTGAAGAGATAATTCAAAACTGCATCATTATCTATTATCACCCGACGCCTTATTCTACCATTCCATTATTCCAGAATTCTGGAATAATGGAATTTGGTTTACCGGTCTCTACAGAATACACTATTCCGTCATTATGCCATTGGCGTAATGATTTATCAAAAAAACTATTGAAGTGAATGGGATGTATGCATTCTCCATTTTAAAAGTAGTTAGTCCGCAGGGTGTCCCGCCCTGAACTGAAAAGTCCGCCACTCTTTCTTGCGGACAAAACGGGCGAGATGTTTATCTCAATTTGATAATTTTAACTAAAATTCAAGTTCTATTTGTGGTTGTTCTTCTTTAATCTTTTTTTCTATCAGATTAACGAATTCTACCGCTGTCTCAAAAACTGTATTCGCCTCTGAGCCAGATATGGATACTTCAATATCGTACATAAATATATTACGCTTGCGCCTCATTCGGTCAAAATGTGCAACGAGCGTCTTAAATTTATTACCCAAAATAATATGCAGTAAACTCCACTACAGTCTTATGTTGATTGCCATCGTCAGGACGGAATCCTTTGAATAACATCAATGCCCGCCCCGCTCTAAGCATAGCAAGATATGCAACCGAATAGACGATGCCTTCATCAATCTCGATATTAACCTTTGCAATTTTCAAGTCAATTCGGGCTCTTTTAAGAACCTTCACCACTTCCTTTAAATCTGCTTTTTGTTTCTTTATCAAGCCCTTGGCAAGATAAGCCGCAATAAATTCATCGTAAGTCATTATCGTCTCCAATCAAAAATATTTTTGGATTATCCATGTTGATTATTTAAGAAATCTTACACACTGAGATTACCCAAAATCTTCTTTACAGGATCCATATCTTGACACCTTTTTTGATAACAATTGTAATCATTTTTGATTACAAATCAATAGTCAGTTTAGAAGATAATAAAAATATATAGGAGAGGAAAAGTAAGAGGTATTTTCCTTGACACCAGGATAAATAGGTGTATAATAAGTTTTGATGAGCGCGGTAAAAGAAGTTTACAAAAATTCCAAACCCTATGTCCGCTGGTGGTGGTTTTCTGGAAAGATTGAGCCAGAAGTAGTCAAATATCAACTTGACTGGTGTAAGAAAAATAACTTCGGTGGTGTGGAAATCGCTTTTATGTATCCCCTGCCCAATTCTGAGCCCGGACCAGAATGGCTCTCTGAAGAATGGAGTAGGGTCGTCGCCTTTGCCAAAGAATATGCTACAAATATTGGTCTGGGTTGCGATTTTACCTTTGGAACTTCATGGCCCTTTGGTGGTTCATTTATTGATGAAAAGGATGCGGCAAAGAATTTTTATGGACTATCTCCCCAGCGTCTGGAAAAATCCTGGGAGATTGCCCATTCAAAACAGGGTTTCATCTTGAACCATCTTGACCACTATGCCCTTGAAAGGTACGCCGAAAAAATGGGCAGGGCACTTGAGCCCGCATTAAAAATAAGCCCTTCGGCATTATTCTGTGATTCCTGGGAAGTGGATACCGAATTGTTATGGACTGATGGATTTGAAAATTTGTTTATGGATGAATTTGGTTACGATATAAGATTGTATATCAGGGATTTGAGCAAAAGACAATCGGTGCGTTATGATTATCGCAAACTCATTTCCCGATTGGTTATCAATGAATTTTACTTACCATTTACCGAAATATGCCACAGACTCGATTGTGTCTCCCGTGTCCAATGTCATGGTGCACCGGCCGATCTACTTGCAGCGTATTCAGTCGTGGATGTGCCCGAGAGTGAGTCATTGCTATTTGACCCCCACTTTTCCCAGATTCCTGCCTCAGCCGGTGCATTGAGCGGTAAAGATATAGTCTCGGCTGAAGCATTTACCTGTATCTATGGCTGGCTACCTTATCCTGGTCCCGGTCCATATCAGGAAAAAGAGCAGATTGCGGATTTGAAACTCCTTGCTGATGCGCTTTTTGCCAACGGAATAAATTTCATTGTCTGGCACGGGATGCCTTATAACCCACCTGGTGGCAAAAATCGGTTTTATGCTACAGTCCATACCGGACCGAATTGCAATTTTGTAAAAGAACTTCCTGATTTCAATCAATATCTTGAAAAGGTGAGTAATTTGATGCGTTCAGGAAAGCCTTATGGTCCGGTTGCAGTCTACCTACCCCTTGAAGATACATGGATACAGAATGAACTGCCTGAGGAACTACAGCGTCCGAGCGCCCGTTACCACTGGGAATTGCAGTATGTAAAATTTCCTGAAGATTTAAGAGGATTCAGACCAATATGGGTGACCAATCATTTCCTTGAAAATTCAGAATATACTGATGGCCGTCTGAAAATCGGACGAATGGATTTTGACTTTTTGTATATTGAACTTGACTGGCTTGATATTAAGGCATTACAAAATTTAATAAAACTTGCAAAAATGGGTTGTCCGATATGTATCATAAAAAAACCGAGCCAGCCTGGTTTTAACAAAGATAAAAGATATGACGACCTTCTCAGAGAACTCTTTTCTCAGAAAAGTGTGAGCGGGATATTACAGAAGACCGCACAAAAACCACCATTGATTGAGGGATCTTTTATACCTGAATTCTGGTGTCGGCAAGTGGATGATGAACTCATACTTTTCTTCAGCCATCCAATGACAAGGTCAATAACCTATCCAATGCGTTACGGGCAATCTTTCTGTGAAACCGATATGAATATAAAAATTGTAATAAATTATGCAGGGCACCGAAACGAAATAAATTTACAATTCAAACCGTATCAGGCAATAATTCTGAGGGTAAGTAAACAGGGTAATGTAAAATTGGAAGATATAAATCTTGTAATACCACCGCCAACCATCCTTCCTCCTGATTCTCAATCTGTTTAATTGACATTTTTTATTTTTTTTATATAATAATTCATGCCAAGAATTTTTTCTGTCTCAGGATTGAGAGGGATTGCGTTTAAGGATTTAGGATATGCAAGCGCTGGTTTCTATGCACAGGTATATGCATTCTTCTTAAATGCAAAAAAATTGGTTGTGGGATATGATGCAAGAGATTCACATTCACAGATAGGTGGTGGTGTCATAGATGGATTTAATATGATGGGATGTAATGTAATAGACCTCGGGATTGTTCCCACACCAACAGTCGTCTTTATGGTCAAGAAACTAAAGGCAGATGGTGGAGCGGTCGCAACTGCCAGTCATAACCCACCGGAATGGAATGGGATAAAATTTATTACCTCAAGGGGTGAATTTATTAATGAACAGGAATTCAGAAGATTTTCAGTATTTATTGATTTTTTTGACCTTTACCCTGATAAGATAATTGAGTTTATGGGCTATTTTGGTGAATGCACTGATTATAAAAATCCTTATGAAGAACACATAAAAGAAATAATCAATCATTTTAAATTAAAAAAACTCGGATTGAAAATTGGCGTTGATGCAGTTTGTGGTGCGGGTTCAAAAGCCCTGCCTTCGCTCCTTGAAATGGCGGGTTGTAAGGTGTATAAAATACATTGTAATTTCAAACCACGCTTTCCAAGACCACCGGAACCAACGCCTGAACATATCACCAAATTATGCGAACTTGTAAAAAGATATAACCTTGATCTGGGTCTTGCCCTTGACCCGGATGGAGATAGGCTGTCAATCGTTGATGAAAAAGGAAATGCGATTGGCGAAGAAAAAACCCTTGCCCTTGCTGCGGATTTTATATTAAACAAAGAAAAAGGACCAGTTGCTACAAATCTTTCTACATCAAGTTTGATTGAATACATTGCCCGTAAGCACAAATGTCCAGTATATCGCGCAAAGGTCGGTGAGGCAAATGTAGTATCAAAGATGAATGAAGTAAAGGCAGTGATTGGTGGCGAAGGGAATGGTGGTGTGATATATCCCAAGATAAATCGCACCCGTGATGCATTGACCGGCGCCGGTATAATTTTAGCAATGCTTAAAAAGAGTAATAAAAAAATTTCAGAAATAGTAAAATCTTATCCTGATTATTTTATGCTCAAAGACAAGGTTGATATCTCAACTAAAGATTTTGAGAAAAAGAAAGAATTGATTTTAAAACAATTCAAGGGTAAAGTTGACCTTACCGATGGTATCAGAATAACCACAAGGAATGAATGGATCCATATCCGTCCATCAAATACCGAACCGATTGTCCGTATAATTGCTGAGGCAAATGATAAGAGAAAGGCAAAAGGATTGATAGATCAAGCAAAAGAGCTCTTGCAAATTTAATTTTTTCAAAAACCCAGGAGGTTAAATGGCAATTGTTGATCTGCGGGAACAGGCAAAACGCCGGAGCCCAAAAGAACTCATTCAACATTTGAAAAATTTTAAACTCAATTTAAAATTTTCCGCAGGTATCTGGTATTTCTCTCCCCCGGACTCAAGATTTCATGATAAATATAAAAAAGAGTTAAGTATAAAAAAACGGCTTGATATCGCTGATAAGCTTTTGGATTATGGACTTACCGGCATTGAGGCACATTATCCCAATGAAATAAACGAAAAAAATCTTGAATTGTGGAAGAAATTTTTGAGGTCAACTGGAATGAAACTCGTCACAATCGTCCCCCTTTTATTCCGGGATAAGGATTTTGAATTCGGCTCTCTGTCAAATCCCATAGAAAAATACCGGAAAAAGGCGATTGAACTTACCATAGAAACCCTACGCTTGAATAAAGAACTTGATACGGATTTTGCGGTTGTCTGGCCCGGTATTGATGGTTATGAAAATCCATTCGGGATTGATTTCTTTCAAATGTGGGATAGATTTGCCCAGGGGCTTGCACAAGCAATGGATACAGTCCCGGGTGTGCGGATTGCATTTGAACCAAAACCTTATGAGCCACGGGGCAGAATACTTTTTGGCACCACTGCAGAAGGTTTGCTCTTGTGCCACAAAGTGGAATCCCTTTTAAAGAACAAAAAGAACCTTGTATTATTGAAACAGGGGCATAAGTTGTGCTGTATGAATCCGGAAGTTGGACATGCACTTATGGCTTATGAAGACCTCGCCTATGCCTATTCACTACCCTTGAGCGAAGCCCGACTTGCCCATATGCATCTCAATAGCCAGCCCCTTGGAAATTTTGACCAGGATTTGAATATCGGGGTCGTCTCACCCGAGCAATTTGAGGCACTCTTATATGTCTTAAAGATGCATTCATACAATGGATGGTTCGGGATTGATATAAATCCAGAAAGGGTGGATGTCCAAACCGCAATAAAGATTTCTATTGATGCAATAAGGTCCGCAAATGACCGGATAAATGAACTTGACCATGAATCAATAGTGTATGCAATCAATAATCCTGATAAGGCACGTGGCTGGATTGAGGCATACCTGATACGAATGAGGGCATTGAGACCGGAGATATTACCAGAATTGCCCAGACTCAAAATTAAATGAAAGAGTTATTGCTGGGGATTGATATTGGCACGACCGGAGCCAAGGTTGTTTTGCTCGCTCCGGATGGTAAAATTATAGCCACTTCTACAAACGAATATCCTGTATACATACCAAAACCAAATTGGTCTGAGCAGAATCCCGGAGACTGGTGGAAGGCGACAATAAAGGGAATAACACAGGTATTAAAAAAATCCCGCACCAATCCGAACCATATCGCAGGAATCGGACTGACCGGACAGATGCACGGGTTGGTCATCCTTGATAATAAAAAAAGTGTTTTAAGAAATTGTATCCTCTGGAATGACCAGCGCACAGTAAAAGAGTGTGAAGAAATAAATTCACTTATTGGTCCAGAAAGGATGATTAAGATTGCTGGAAAACCCTGCCTGCCAAGTTTTACTGCAGGTAAAATCCTGTGGGTAAAGAATAATGAGTTAGAAATCTATAAAAGAATTGCCCATATCCTTTTGCCCAAAGATTATGTGCGATTCAAACTCACTGGAAACCTTGGTATGGATGTTGCAGATGCCTCAGGAACCTGTCTATTTGATGTCGCAAAGAGAGACTGGTCAGAACAAATCATAAACGGACTGAAGATAAATAGAGACTGGTTGCCACCTATTTTTGAATCACCGGCGGTATGCGGATATATTAGCAAATCAGCCGCAAAATTGACCGGCTTAAAACAAGGTACACCGGTCATTGCCGGTGCTGGTGACCAGGCGGCGCAGGCAATCGGAACCGGGATCTATGAACCCGGCACTGTATCCGTAACAATTGGTACATCCGGTGTTGTATTTGCGGCGATTGATAGATATCAATATGATTCAACCGGAAGATTACACACCTATTGCCATGCTACATTTGATATGTGGCATTTGATGGGTGTGATGCTTTCTGCTGGAGGAAGCCTGAGATGGTGCAGGGATTTATTATACAAAAATGAGAAACGCTATGCCGAAAAAGTGAGGATTGATATCTATGATTTGATTACTAAAGAGGCTGGCACAATTCCACCTGGTGCTGAAGGGCTGCTCTTTCTCCCTTATCTTTCCGGTGAAAGGACACCCCATCCTGACCCCTATGCCCGTGGCGTATTCTTTGGATTATCATTGAAACACAGCAGACCCCATCTGACACGAGCGGTGATTGAAGGTATAACATTTGGTTTAAAGGACTGCCTTGAATTATTAAATGGTATGGGAATAAGATTCAAACGGGTTCGGGTATCAGGTGGTGGTGCAAAATCTTTGTTATGGCGTAAGATAATGGCGAATGTCTTTAACCTTGATATTGTAACTGTGAATGCAACCGAGGGCGCCGCATTCGGCGCCGCACTCCTTGCCGGTGTGGGAACCGGGGTCTATAAGGATGCAAAAGAAGGTTGCAGAAAGACAATCTATGAGACAGGAATTACAAAACCGGATAAAAATGCGGAAATATATCAAAAATGCTACAAATTATACAGGGCACTCTATCCGGCAGTCAGGGAATATTTTAGGGATTTAAGCAAAATTGCGGAGTAAATATTGTTTAGTCTCTCTATAAAAGACAAAAAAATCTATCTTGACCAAAAGGCGATTCCTTTGCTCAGCGGTGAGGTCCATTACTGGCGGCTCGCACCCCAATCCTGGAAGGTGATTCTTGAAAAGGTCAAAGAACTTGGAATTCAAATTGTATCAACATATATCTGCTGGCAGTTCCATGAGTTTGAAGTCAATAAATATGATTTTACTGGTAAGACCGACCCGAGAAGAGACTTAAAATCTTTCTTAGAACTACTTAGCGAAATGGATTTTTATATTATTATCAGACCTGGTCCTTATATCTATTCAGAATGGATAAATTTTGGTGTACCCGAGCGCCTTGTCCCTTATCACCGGCTCCATTTAGAATTTAAGAAAGAGGCAGCCTGCTGGATTCGGGAAATAGCCGAATTTTTGAAACCATACTTTGCCACGAATGGTGGAAGAATAATCCTTTTACAGCCGGATAATGAAATCCATCCATTCATAAATTTTTATGGTGAACAACTCGGGCTTGGTAATACCCCGGGTATGTTTCAGGAATTCTTGGAGAAGCGCTACCGTGATATTACAAATTTGAACAAATTATGGAAAAGCGATTATTCAAGGTTTTCTGATGTCCGGGCATTTGATGATGTATCAAAAGTTGATTGTAGAAGAATAGATGTCGTGAGATTTTTATTGTGGTATACAAAAGAGGTCGCCAGATGGAATAAAGAAATCTATCAGAAATGTGGTGTTGATATACCGCTCTATTTCAATGTTGATACAATTGGTGTCCAGCCCTGGTCCCTGCTGGAAAAGGTCGCTGATATATCTGCCCCGGATTATTATCCAACGAATGAATTTGTAGGGCGTCCGGATGAACACCGCCATTTTCTCTTTTCCATTCGTTATGTCGCTTCTTATTCAAGATTACCATTTATTGCGGAATTAGAATCCGGGATATGGCATGGCTGGCATTATCAAACCGGTGCCCTGAGTGCCAATCATTATCGTTTATTATGCCTTTCTGCATTACTCGCTGGTGCAGTCGGCTGGAACTGGTATATGCTTGTGAATCGTGATAACTGGTATATGAGCCCGATAAATGAATGGGGCATAGAGCGTCCAGAACTATTTTCCGTATTCAAAAAAATTGTTGAGGTCTATTATGAACTAAAACCACCTGATTTAAAACGACTTTGTGATATTGGAATAGCCGTTGATTTTCTCCAGCAGGCAGTTTGTAATAAACAGAATGAGATAACCTCTGGCATTTATGCAGGTGCAGATTTATTAAAACCCTTTTATGATACAGGTATAGATTTTGAATTCTTTGACCTGAATTATAACGAATGTGATAAACCAGTCCTTTTTTATGCAGGTGAAGAATGGTTGTCAGCTGATTATCAAAACAGGATTTTAAAATACATCCAGAATGGTGGACATTTTATAATAATTGGCAAACCATTCTTATTTGATGACAATTTCCAGGAAGCAAACATACTAAATATACCGACACCTGAAGGTATTATCGGCTATGAATTGAGCCCCAGAAAACTCCTGCTCAGACTCGGCAATAGAGAAATCAATACCCAATCACCTTATATCTATTATTTTAAGGAAGTTCCTGGAGTGCCGATAATGGCGAAATGTCTCAATACTACATTCTGGTTTACGAATTTACCCTTGGGCAGTGAATATATCGTCGGCTATACCCAGAATATAGGAAAGGGAAGATTGACATTCATTGGTTTGAAACCAGAGGCTGGACTGATTACTGCGCTTTTGGAAGGATTAGAAATAAAGGTCTATTGCCGTGCCGAAGAAAATAATATCCATTCGGCATTATTTAAACGCGATAATACTTATTATCTCTTTGCGGTGAATAACAATAATAATCCATCAGGGGTCAAATTCACGATTAAATTGGGATTGGAAGGCATTTATCAGGTAACTGATTTGGTATTAAACAAGACCGAGATGGTCGATTTTCAACACCAGAATTTTATATACTGGCATATCAATAGAAAAGACGGGATTGTCCTAAAAATCGCGCCCCAGGAGGGATGAATTGTTTTTGGAAGTTCCTGAATTGAAAAAGATAATTTATCAACTCGGCGAAGTGGGTACATTTCTCTGGCAAAAGGGCTGGGCAGAGCGCAATGCCGGCAATCTCTCAGTTGATGTCACTGAATTGTTGCATAATAGAATCAAATCTTTAAAAAAAAGCAAAAAACTCCCATTTCCTGTTCCTGACCCGATTTTAGGAAACCGCTTTTATCTCGTCACTGCTACCGGTGCACGGCTACGCGATATAAAAAAATATCCATCTGATAATATACTACTGGTGATGATTGATAGGAAACTTAATGGCTACTATATCTTGAATGAAAATAAAACCGATAGGCCTTCTACATCCGAATTTATCAGCCACCTTTTGATTTATGCCTTTTTATTAAAAAACAAAAGTGATAAAAAGGCAATTCTCCATACCCATCCCAATCATATCATTGCCCTGACCCATATAAAGGAATATGCAAATGAGAAAAATTTCAACAAGCTTGTCTGGTCTATCCATCCTGAGGTAAAGGTGGTCATTCCTGAAGGCGTAGGGTTTGTGCCTTATAAATGCCCGGGCACAGAAGAACTTGGCAAAGAGACAATAAAGAGATTGAAGAATCACCGGATTGTGGTCTGGGAAAAGCATGGCTGTGTGGCAATTGGCAAAGATATTTTTGAGGCATTTGATTTGATTGATACCGTCAACAAATCCTGTGAGATATTTTTTATCTGTAAAAATGCCGGATTTGAACCCGAAGGACTTTCTGAAAAACAAATAAAGGAATTGATAAAAAGATTCAATCTCAAAGACTATGCCTGATACATATCTCGGTATTGACCTTGGTGCCGGTAGTGGCAGGGTAATTGCGGGGATACTTGACCAAAAAGACCGATTAACAATAAAAGAACTGTATCGCTTTCCCAATGAGCCTGTTCAGCTCTCAGATGGCTTGCACTGGGATATGGAAAATCTTTATCGTGAAATCTTAAAAGGTCTGTCCATCTGCGCGAGGGAGATAACCGAAAGACCGACATCAATCGGGATTGATACCTGGGGTGTTGATTTTGGGCTATTTGATAAAAATGGCAATCTGCTTGCACCGCCATTCTCATATCGCGACTCGCGCACCAGAGGAATGATTGAAAAATTCACAAAAAAGATCTCTAAAAAAGAGATTTATCAACGCACCGGAATTCAGTTTATGGAGATAAATACCCTGTATCAACTCTATGTAATGAAGGTAAACAAAAGTCCCCTGCTCAAAAATGCATCAACACT
The DNA here is from genome assembly GCA_039802005.1 of candidate division WOR-3 bacterium. Lineage (NCBI taxonomy): Bacteria > Pseudomonadati > Caldifarciminota > Caldifarciminota bacterium. The sequence continues at coordinate 47,581 of JBDRVV010000013.1, read as the reverse complement.
TCTATTCATACCCGATATATTAAATTATTTTTTAACCGGAGAAAAATTTTCTGAATTCACCTTTGCGACGACCTCCCAGATTTATAATATCAATAAAAACGAATGGGACGAAAAAATCATTGAGGCGATTGGAGTGAACTCTATAATATTTCCCGAGGTCATTGAGCCCGGCAACAAGATCGGCAGTATAAAGAATGCTGTATCATCAATGACCGGATTGAAGGATACCCTGGTGATTGCCGTTGCCTCACATGACACTGCCTCTGCGATTGCCGCAGTCCCGGCAACAAATAAAGATTTTATCTACATCAGCTCTGGCACCTGGTCATTATTCGGAATAGAGGTTGAAAAGCCATTAATAAATGATACAGCCTATCATTATAATTTTACCAATGAAGGTGGTGTAGAAAGAAAGATATGCCTTTTAAAGAATATATTCGGGCTCGGGATATTGCATAATTGCAAAAAGGAATGGGACAGGGATAAAATTTATTCTTATGAAGAACTGATTGCATTGGCAAAGAGCGCAGAAGGATTTCGTTCCTTGATTGATACCAATGATCCAAGATTTCTATATAGTAATAATTTAACCCAGGAGATAATCTCGTTTTGTAAAGAGACCGGTCAGAAAATTCCTGAAAATATCGGCGAGTTTGTGCGTTGTATTCTGGAGAGTCTTGCCTTTGCATATCGGAGAGTGTTGAAACAAGTCCAGGAAATACATAATGCGGATTATCCTGCTCTGCACATAATCGGTGGTGGTGCCTTGAATTCTCTGCTCTGCCAGTTCACTGCAGATGCTACGGGACTAACCGTATATGCGGGTCCAGTTGAGGCAACTGCTATTGGTAATCTTCTGGTCCAGGCAAGGGCAAAAGGTAGAATAAAATCTCTGGAGCAATTGCGTGCGATTGTCAGGGATTCGTTTGCAATCAAAGTTTATGATCCCGCGGAAAAAGAAAAATGGGATAGATATGAAGAAAAATATCAAAAGATCTCAGAAAAAAATCGCAAAGGAGAATAGATGAAGAATAAGATCATTGAACAATATAGATATGCACAGGAAAGGTATCAAAAATTTGGGATTGATACCGAGCAGGTAATAAAAAAACTTGCGCGGATAAGCCTTTCAATCCATTGCTGGCAGGGTGATGATGTAAAGGGATTTGAAATGCAGGGTTCACCACTTTCGGGCGGGATACAGGTCACGGGAAATTATCCAGGCAGGGCAAGGAATATTTTAGAATTGCGCCAGGATTTAGCAATGGCACTCTCTTTAATCCCGGGCAGACACCGCATCAATCTCCATGCGATATATGGTGATTTTGGGAACAAAAAGGTTGAGCGGAATGAGATCGGCATTGAGCATTTTCAATCCTGGGTTGACTGGGCAAAAGAAAGAAAATTAGGGCTTGATTTCAATGCTACACTATTTTCTCATCCTTTGTCTGAAGATGGATTTACCTTGAGCAGTAAAAATAAAAAGATAAGGGATTTTTGGATTGAGCATGTCCGCCGCTCGCGGGAGATCGCAGCCTATTTTGGCAGGGAATTAAAAATGCCCTCGGTCCATAATCTCTGGATACCTGATGGAATGAAGGACATCTGTGTTGACCGTATCGGTTATCGGAGTCTGCTCAAAGATTCCCTTGATAAAATATATTCAAAAAAATATCCAGAAAAATTTTTAAGAGATTCCCTGGAGCCAAAACTCTTCGGAATCGGAAGCGAATCATTTGTTACGGGTTCATTTGAATTTTATCTGAGTTATGCCTTAAAGAATGATTTAATGCTCTGTCTTGACCTCGGACATTTTCATCCAACTGAATCTATTGCGGATAAAATATCATCTCTGCTTTTATTTATCAAAGGCATTCTGCTTCACATCAGCCGGGGTGTGCGCTGGGACAGCGACCATATACCACTATTTGATGATACACTCAGAGAGTTATTTTCAGAAATCATAAGGTGCGATGCACTTTCAAGAATTTATATCGGGCTTGATTATTTTGATGCAACCCTCAACCGTATCGGCGCCTGGGTCCTGGGTGCGCGTTCAGTCCAGAAGGCACTATTATACGCCATGCTTGAACCGATAAAGATGTTAAAGAAATTTGAAGAAAGAAAAGATTATATCTCCAGGCTCGGTATTTATGAAGCGTTAAAGACACTGCCTTTCAGTGCAGTCTGGGATTATTTCTGTTTTATCTCCAATGTCCCACTTGACCCGGACTGGCTTGGCGCAATAAAAAAATACGAGCAGAATATTTTGAGCAAGCGAAAGGACTAATTCCACTTTTCTAAAGGGGGGAAACAGGGGGATTAAATTACAGTGGCAGAGATTACTCTACAATTACATTAACGGCGTTATACTATAATTGACAAAAAGAAAAACTAAGATATAATTTATAATTGTGTACGCGGGGTGCCGTATGAATAAAAAATATTTACTTTGTTTAGTAATAACTATAACTTTTTTAATAAATTTCAGTTTCAGCGTCCAGCGAATGGTAGTGTGTGAAGAAATGTACCAGGAAGACTGAGGCTCCTGTTATCCTGCCAGTTGTACACTGGCAAAAATTGCAATAGATTATCCGGGAAGAGTTGTGGTCGTTGAGATGCATTATGACAATGAATATCCCCTTTATTCGCCAGAAGCAAGGGCACGCCTTTATAATTTTTACACGCCACCCTGGTATTCAAATGGTTGGTGGTATATTAGCCCATGGCTATGGTATGACGGAAATAAACATGGCACGAATGTTTATCCCACCTGGCGCACAAAAATTTTGAATGCCATGACCCGGCCGGCTCCGTTTACCTGCTCAATGTGGGGAATTTACAATCAGAATACTGGCAGTGGGATTGTCTATGCGAAATTTCGCAATGATTCAACAATAACCTTCAGCGGCAGAATTCGTTTTGTTTTGACTGAAGACAGCGTCTATTTTGCCGCACCCAATGGCGATAACTGGCATAACCATGTAGCAAGGGATTATTTGCCGGATACTGGTGGAACAGCAGTCACAATTAATCCTGGTGATTCGGTAATCGTGAGCCGGAATTTTACAATCCAACCAGATTGGAATGTAAATAAGTGCGAAATCGTTACCTGGATTCAGTGTGATACAATGCTTCCTGATTCTACAAAAGAGATCTGGCAGGCCGGGATCGTCAAGGTAACAGATTTAACGGGTATAGGAGAGATGATTTCTCAAAAGCCAACCAGCACAGAAGTTATTCCCATTCCTAACCCGTGCGTTGATCATACCACATTCATTTTCAACCAGGGCATAGGAGAACCCTACTGCATTTCAATCTTTGATATCACCGGCAAAAAATTGCGTGAATTCAAGGGAATTGCGGCAAAAAATGAGATCAAAATCGTTGAATGGGATTTAAAAGACAAGGCTGGGAAGAAAGTAAATCCCGGGATTTATTTTTATATATTCACCACTTTTAGTAAAATCACTTCAGGGAAAATTGTAATTAGATAGATTTTCACCATCATTAGCAATGCCTTCATTTATTCTGGAATTCTGGTAATTACCGGAATTCCAGAACATACTTTTTAACGACTGATTAATAATAAAGATAAGAGACAATCAAATATACTACAATACATTATTTGGATATGTTAATTATTTTGATCAAGTGTCTATCAGTTATTCAATTTAACAAATTTACGCACCCCTGAATAATCCCTTCCGATATCAATCTTAATGAAATATATGCCTGCTGGCAGGTCTTTTGCACTCCAGGATATTGTCATCCTGTCCGGATTAATATTTTGCGGACAAATTTCGGTAATTTTACCGCCATTGACATCCAATACTGAAATTACTAATTTATCGGATTGGGGTATTTTTATCTCCATATTGATAATGTCATAAACAATGCTGGGCTGGATATTAAATAAAACCGGCATTTTTACTGCGGGCATTTCCATATAACCGGTATTATCCATACTCAATTTAGTCAAAAATGCATCGGCCGGACCATTTATGATTCCCTGAAAAGGATTCATAACTGGGAAATTAGATGATAGAGTATTACCGGTTACATACGCACAACCACTCTGGTCAATGGCTAGTCCATACGGCACATCATCGCTATTACCACCAAGATAGGAACTATAACTCAATTGATTACCGGCAAAAACAAATTTTGTAATAAATCCATCATAATAACCACCACCATAAAAATTCTGGAATGCATTTCTCAAGGGGAAATTTCCTGAACCAGTATATCCGGTTACATAAACACATTGATATGAGTCCACGGCGATGTCCTGTCCATATTCATAACTCGTGCCACCTAAAAAAGTACTGAAAACTAAATTTGTTCCATTAACACTGAATTTTGATACAAAGGCGTCAACCCCATAGTGAATATTTTGATACGGATTATAAATGGGGAAATTGTCAGATTCAGTGCCGCCAGTCACATAGGCATGACCAAATCTATCAACACATACTGCCTGACAATAGTCGTATAATTCACCCCCAAAATATGTACTATAAATGAGCGCATTCCCCGCCGCTGATAATTTGGTTACAAAGCCATCATTTGCACCGGCCGGATTGGGCTGAAATGGATCCTGAACAGGGAAATCAGGCGAAGAAGTATAACCAACCGTATAAATATTATTAGCACTGTCCAATGCCAGACCCCAACCTTCATCCAGAACCGAGCCCCCTAAATAGGTGCTGAAGGCAAGTTGATTTCCTGAAGGTAAAAATTTTGTTATAAAACAGTCAAAATAACCTCCACCATAGTTGGGTTGTAGAGGATTTCGTAAAGGGAAATTGGTAGAAGAAGTTTTACCTACGACATAACAATGACTATTCGGATCAACAGCAATATCCATTGCCTGGTCATCACCTGACCCACCAAGATAGGTGCTGAATAAAAGCTGGGTACCACTGGCGCTAATTTTCGTGACGAAAGCATCATATAAACCACCTCCATAATACTGCTGATAATAATTTATCACCGGAAAATTGGTTGAAGATGTTCGGCCAGCAATATAGATATTTCCGAGGCTATCAATAGCAATTCCATAAGTTACATCTTCATCCGTCCCACCCAAATAGGTGCTATAAAGCAATTGATTCCCATTGTAAGAAAATTTACTCACAAAGACATCAAAACCACCGGCATTATTATTCTGGTATGGATTTTGCAGGGGAAAGTTTGTGGATAAGGTATAGCCTGTCACATAAGCACAGCCCAGGGTATCTACAACCACATCATTACCACTTTCATAAGAAGAACCGCCGAGATAGGTGCTGTAGATAATAGAAACCCTGGGGTCGATAATTAACGGCAGGCTTTTGTCATATTCGCCAATTTCAAATCCTAACGAATTTTTATTTGAAATCTTAAACCGCCCATCTATCTCAATCTTTTTTCCACCTCTAACCTGATATACAAGTAAATCAAACTCATTGTGCAAATTTCCATTGGCGACTATCACTGACTTCCCATCTTCTGATACATTCAATGCCCCAATTTCACTATATCGAATGCTAATACTGGAAGGGTCGGCACCGGGTTTGACTATAAAATCGTATTTAATATTATCAGCGCACGCATAAAATTTTAGATCAATATCAGGATAAATACCCGAATAAAAAATGGCTTTGAAATGAGGAACTTCTGTCCTCCATTTTTCCGGCTTATTACCAATGAAATAATTTGAATAATGAGGCATGGTATCCAAACCAATAATTTGAACTTCTTTTGATACATTCTCTAACGTCCATTTAATTGATTTAATCTCTGGGCGACGCAATGCATTTTGTCTGTTGGGAAAAAATTCTTTAGGATTATCTATTTTCTCATCACTGTTCACCACAAGTGTCTGACAGATAAATCCATCATTCATAAACCAGTATTTAGCACCATTGATAGTGGCTATAAATTTCACCTTTTCATCCCATTGTCCCTTATTGGCAATAAAATAAATTGGCTCCTGAATTACAGAATTGAAACCAGACATAACTCCAGTGGATGTTATAAAAAAGATAAAAGCAAAGAACGATAGATTCATCATATTACCCCCTTTTTTTATATTTATTTTTGTTTCTAAAAACCATATTTTTCGTATAAAAATACAAAAATCCAGCTAAATGTCAATAAGAAATATCAAACCCCTCTCACCTTGACAAAATAGATATTTCGGATAGAATTGAAAAGATGGAAAGGGTTTATCTCCTTTTAGGCACAAATCTTGGCAAATTAAAAGAAAATTTAATGAATGCAGTTGATGAATTATCAAAAAATGGTATAAAAATTCTAAAGAAATCAAAAATCTATAAAACCAAACCATGGGGAAAAAAAGACCAGCCTGATTTTCTGAATATGGCAGTTGAAGCAGAGACCGATTTTACTCCAGAAGAATTATTACAAAAAATCAAAGAGATAGAAAAGAAATTGAAAAGAGAAAAAACTGAAAAATGGGGACCGCGAATAATTGATATTGATATTATCTTTTATGGAAATCGCATTGTCAACGAACCTGATTTAAAAATTCCCCATCCATATTTTTTTGAACGTAATTTCGCAATCATTCCAATGGCAGATATTGCCCCGAATTTCATACCCCCTGCCCAAAATAAAAGCATTAAAGAAATGAAAGCAGGAGTAAAGAATGAGGGAATTGAGATATATTGCGATTGAAGGCGTAATCGGGGCAGGCAAGACTACCCTTGCCAAAGGTTTAGCAAATAAGTTCCATGCCGGATTGATTCTTGAAGAATTTGATGATAATCCGTTTTTGGCAAAATTCTATTCCAACCCGAGTTATTATGCATTCCATACGCAGTTATATTTTCTTATGTCCAGATACCGTCAGCAGAGAAAAATCAACCAGATGGACCTCTTCCATTCACGGCTGATCAGCGATTATCTATTTGCCAAGGATCGCATCTTTGCCGAAGTCAATCTGACCGAAGATGAATTCTCATTATACGATAAAATCTATTCGCTCATTGAAAAAGAGATCCCCAGGCCGGATGTGGTGGTCTATCTCCAGTCTACCCCTGATTTATTGTATAAAAGGATAAAACAGCGTGACCGCCCATACGAACGGAATATTGAATATGAGTATCTTGTAAAACTATGCGAGGCGTATAATTCATTTTTTATACACTACAACACGAGCCTTCTTTTGATTGTCAACATCAAGGGCTTTGACTTTTTAACGAGCACGGACCTTGATTTGATTTATCGCGAAATCATACAATTGAAGACACCGCGAAAAATTATATCAAAAGAATGATTACTACAGAAACAATTATCCAGATGAAAAAGAAGAAAGAAAAGATTGCCTGTCTAACTGCCTATGATTATCCTACTGCAAAAATACTTGATGAGGCAGGGATTGAAATAATTCTGGTCGGCGATTCTGCAGCAAATGTCGTTGCCGGGGAAAAAAATACCCTACCGATAACAATGTCTGATATGCTCTATCATACAAAGGTCGTTGCCCGTGCCGTTAAAAATGCGCTGGTGATTACAGATATGCCATTTTTATCATACCAGTGTAGCATAGACGAGACAGTGAAGAATGCTGGAAGTTTTTTGAAAATGGGTGCAGCAGGTGTTAAGATTGAAGGTGCGGGTCCAATTTTGAAGACGATTGAAAGACTTGTGCAACTCGGCATTCCAGTAATGGGACATCTTGGCCTGACACCCCAGTCAATCCATAAATTCGGTGGTTATAAATTGCGCGGAAAAACAAAAAAGGAGGCTGGACAGATAATAAAGGATGCTAAACAACTTGAATCTGCAGGGTGTTTTGCAATAGTCCTTGAAAAAGTTCCTATGCAACTTGCAAAGAGAATCACTAAAATGTTGAAGATTCCCACGATCGGCATCGGCGCTGGTCCATATTGTGATGGGCAGATACTTGTATTGCACGATATGCTTGGTTTTTATGAAGATTTTAAACCAAAGTTCGTTAAACGATATGCAAATGTTGGATTTGAGATAAAAAAGGCCGTGCTGACCTATATAAATGAAGTAAAAGTTGGCATATATCCTGATAAAGAGCATTCTTTTGAATAGGAGAGACAATGCAAAATTACACAAAAAAACATGCCATTGCTGGATTAAAGGCAGAATTGCCCAAACTTGATATTCTCCCCAATCAATTTAAGAATTATAAGATAACAATAATTATCCCTGAGTATTCTTCAGTCTGCCCCAAAACTGGACTACCTGATACGGGAACGATCACAATAGAATATGAACCGAATAAATATTTTGTAGAATTAAAATCACTAAAAATGTATATCCTTGCTTATAGAAATTTAGGGATTTTTTATGAGAATGCGGTGAACAGAATCTTCCAGGATTTTGTTAAGGCGGTAAAGCCACGCTGGGCAATTGTGCGCGGTGAATTCAATCCCAGGGGTGGCATTAAAACAATCGTTGAAATAAAGACTAAAAACCTGCATTAAAAATTTTCTTTCTTTACCCTTAACAGGAAAAATTCGGGATAACTGGTTTTGTAGATAATTTCAAAACTCTCAGGATGCTCCTGTATAAAAGGCAATAAATAACGCATGGTGGTGCCGGTCCACTGGAAACTATCAAAAATTATATAATCCGCTTTCTTTATTGATTCTTTTATTTCATTTTTATTTGTAGTAAATGGATAACAAAATGATTTATGTTTTGAAAGCAGATAGACAAACTCAGGCTTACGTGCCATTATTATTTTTTCTTCCGGAATGTTTTTTCTTATGTATTCAAGTGTCTCAAAATAACGGCGCCAATCCAAAGGATAACCTGCATATTTATTCCCTTTTATGTAGTCTAAATTGTAATTAATTGATGTCTTTGACTGCGAAATCATCCAGATTATATTTAGAATAATTATCAACCCAGATACCACAGATACGAAATATTTAATTTTCAATTTATCCTGAAGCCAGATAAAACCATAATATATGTAGATTAATATCACCGGCATCAAAGGTAGTAGAAATCTATCTGATGACCATACCCTGGGCCAGGCAAGTAATACCCCTATACCAAAGATAAAATATGTCTCAATAATGTTAAAATTTCTTAATCTTGTAATAAATCCAATTATCAAAAACACGATAAATATCAGCCCCAGAATGAAAGACAATCCCTGAGAATGTAGTATTGGCAGAAGGGTTGCAGGGAGTATGGTAAAGGTGTATAGGATAAAATTATCCCATATCCGCATAATGAAATCAGAAGTTCCTATCGTGCCAAGTTCCATTTGATAAGGATTTTTTGCAAGCAGTTGTCTTAAATAACCCGTATTATCAGGTATCCCTGCATTTCTAACTTCCCAGGGAATAAAGAAAAGCAAAAATAATGCTAAAAATATTATAAAATATTTGTATTCTTTTTTTATTATCAAAAACAGCAAGAAACCGAGAATCAATGAAATGCCTGCGGTTCTTATGAAAAAGGCATAGATCGCAAATAATGAAGCAATCAAAAAATTTAAAAAAGTTTTTTTATTAAAAAATTTCAACAGAAAATATAAGGCACCAAGTGAGAAAAACAGAAATGGAATTTCAGAAAGAATCCAGTGGTTGTATATTATAAATATCGGGACTGAGAGGTAGAAAAAAATTAGAATCATAAAATTTTCATTGAAGATTTTTCTGGTGATCAGATAAAAGAATACAAATGCACCCAGTCCAGTTAGAAAGATAACTATTTTAAATATCAAAATATTCTTACCAAAAATGATAAACGGGATTGATAATAGCAGGGGGAAACCTGGTGGATATTGAGTATGTGGTAATTCATCTGGCAAATATATATTTTTATATCCTTTTCCCGTAGTAATAGATTCAGCAAGATTTACATAAACAGCATTATCACCGCCGGTGAATAATTTGGGGTCAAAAAGAAGAAGTGATAAAATGGTATAAATCACCAAAAATATCCAAAGGAAAGTATCTTTTCTTCGTGCCATTTTATTTATAGAATTTTAGCCAAAGTTTACCCAAAGTCAATTAAATATTTATTATAATAATTCAATCTATTTTAAACTTAAGTCTTGACATTACTAAAAAAGAAAATATAATATAGATATGAAAGGGGGTGGTAGAAATAAAATAAAAATAAATAAGTTTCTTTCTTTGTCTAAAAGTGAAAAGGGGAGGTTTTTATGAAACTCATTAACATACTTTTATTGTTTGTTTTGATAATCCCAGGTTTTGCGTTGATAAGCCCGGAACTTAAAAATGTTACTACCAATGCACGTTCATCGGATTTTATTCCTATAGACATTGTCTTCAAAAAACAGATGGATGTGAATGATCTAACGAGGGCAGTTGAAGGATTACCAAAACCTGAAAGAAGGGCAAGGACTGCCGAGATACTGCGTGCTTATTCGCTGGAAAACCAGAAACCTGTTCTTGAATATCTCGCAAGGATGGAAAAACAGAATAAGGTTAAAAATATTGTGTCAATCTGGATTGTAAATGCGATCTATTGTGAAGCAACAAAGGATGTGATTGCAGAATTGGATAATAATCGGGATATTTTCTATATTGATTATGACCTGAAGCCCATTGATATAGAAAAGCCAGAGCAATTCCCTGCGCCTGCAGACAAGACATCACAAGAAAGAGAGATTGCCTGGGGTGTGAGCAAAATCAATGCTCCAGCAGTATGGGCACTGGGCTATACGGGTCAAGGTATTGTTGTCGGTATCATTGATACCGGTGTGAATTACAACCATGTTGACCTTGCTGACCATATCTGGACCGACCCGAATTACCCAAATCATGGATGGAATTTTGAGTTGAATAATAACGACCCGATGGATGCCCAGGGACACGGTACCCATTGTGCAGGCTCTGTTGCATCCGATGGGACTGCTGGTTCCCAGTGTGGTGTAGCACCAGATGCCCAGATGTTATGCTGTCGTGTGAGGACGGTTGCTGATAGTACAGCCGAGAATCAAGTCTGGCAGGCGATGCAGTTTGTTGTCTCACCACCACTTTCACCAACCCATGGTGGTGATTTGATAACAATGTCCCTCGGCTGGCGATATGCCTGGTCACCAAGGGTTGCAATGTGGCGCACCGCCTGCAATAATGTCGGTGCCGCAGGGATCGTGATGATCGTTGCTGCCGGTAATGAAAGAGGTTTTGACCTTCCACCTTATGCCCTGAGATGCCCGGGAAGTGTTCCTTCACCTTGGCGCCATCCACAGAATGGAGCAACAGGTGCCCAATCAAATGTAATAAGTATTGGTGCAACTGATATAAACGATGCTATAGCTTCATTCTCTTCACCTGGGCCTGTTAGGTGGGATACAGTCACTGGTTACAATGACTATCCCTACCCACCAGGATTAACCAAGCCCGATGTTTCAGCACCGGGTGTGAATATCAAATCCTGTGCCTATAATAATAATACTGGCTATCTTGACGGCTGGAATGGAACTTCAATGGCAACACCACATGTTGCAGGAACTGTTGCATTGATGCTTCAGAAGAATCCATATCTTTCCCGCCGTGAGATAGATAGTATTCTCCAGGTTACTGCTGTTGACCTTGGTCCTTCAGGAAAGGATAATGATTTTGGTGCGGGTAGAATTGATGCACTCGCTGCCGTCAATGCCACACCATTACCCGGCACACCATTTACACCTACAATCATCGCTCCATTCAACTATGCAAAATTTGCAACATTGAACCCGATATTTAAACTCACAACTACTGACCCACAGAATGATATGGTAAAATACAGAATCTACTGGTCAACTGATACCGCATTTACAAACCAGGATAGTATAACAACCGGACTATATCCAAGTGGTGCAACTATCACCTATACCCTGCCTGTTTCTCTAACCAACAACACTACTTATTGGTGGAAAGTTAAAGCCGCTGATTCAACCACAAGTGGAATGTGGTCTGCACCTACTGCACGAAGGTCTTTCACAATAAAGACTGATATACCATCTGGAACTTGTTCCTGGTTCCAGACAACCTATGCACAATTCTTAGGTTGTACATTCAATGGCACACAGGTTCAGGGTGATAGTGTAGTGCTTGTGCCAGTAGGTTATGTAGAAGATACCCTCCTTACTGCTAATTTTGAATCCGGAATGCCTGCAGGCTGGACCTGGGTTGATGGCAATAATGATGGATACCGTTGGACAACAGGTACAACGACCGATTTGGGTTCTTACACTCCACCCAACTATGGCACTGCCTATGCATACTATTCAGATGATGATGCGGGCAGCGGTGTGATCAACTATAATGAGGAACTGATTTCACCGAAGGTCTATGTTCCTCCGACTGCAGCAAACTTAAGAATTCGTTATGGATATGGATTTAGAGTCTATGAGACCGGTGAAAAACTCCGTGTAAAATTCCGCAAAAGAACCGGTGGCACCTGGACAAGCTGGACAAATATTGCTGAATATACCACCAGTGTTAACGGGACTGCCGACATAGACCTAACTTCCCAATTACCTTGCGATTCGGTCCAATTTGAGTGGTTCTTCAGTGATAGTACCACATCATCTCACTGGGGCTGGGCATGCGGAACCGATAATGTGATTCTCTCCTATTCTTACACTTACCAGAACAATTCAGGTGTCCTATATAGCCCACCAGTCGTCTATTCCGAGCTTTCAAAAACCTATGCCCGTTCACGCTGGGGCGATATTATCTGGCGCAAGGCAACAGGTGGCGATTCCATAGGTATTCAGGTTGAATATTACACCGGTTCTACCTGGCAATTAGTTCCTAACTCCATCATTCCTGGTAATTCAACCGGAAAATTCAGCCACAATGCGGTTGATACGGTCAAATTGAACCTGATGACTGACACTGTGACATATAACACGATAAGATTAAAAGGGCTTTTCTATCGTCTGACAAAATCGCCGAACAATCCCGCATTGCTTGATTGGGAAGTCGGAAATCTTTCAAGTTATGTCGGAATCTCTGAGTCTGGCAATAAAACAGATATATCGCGACTCACTTTCTCCCAAAATCCATTTACTGGGAAATTACGCATACACTATGTAGTACCAGAAAATCAGTCTTCAGCAATAATCAAGATATTTGACGCAACAGGCAGGCTTGTGAGAGAATGGACTTACAACGAGCTCAGTCAAAACGCATTCATTCTCTGGAATGGAAAAGACCACGAAGGTCGTAAACTACCTGCGGGTGTCTATTTTGTCCAACTCGAGACCGACAATGAGAAAATCGTGGAAAAGGCAATAATGCTAAAATAATAATGGAATCTTGGTGAACATTGATGGGGTAGCAAATGATTGCTACCCCATATTTTTTAACTTCATTCTTGACTCTGAACAAAATTTTTATATAATTACATTCTGGGATTACAAAGCAAGTTATATTAAAATTGTCTAACATTTTTTATAATAGTAGCCCGGATTCATTATCCTGGCAATGTTATTATAAATCGGGAGGTTGAATAATGGGAAAAACATTGGCTGAAAAGATTTTATCCGAAAAAAGCGGTCAGGATGCCTATGCAGGTCAGATTGTAATCGCCAAGGTAGATGTGGCGGCGTTCCAGGATGGGACCGGTCCGCTTGGAGTGCGCCAGATCCAGAAACTCAAAGTTGAAAAAGTCCGTGCACCAAAATCTATTGTATTTATTGACCACGCTGCACCTTCCCCGCGCAAGGAACTATCCAACGACCATATGTTATTGCGTGAATTCTGTGCCAAATCAGGCGCAATCCTCTCCGAAGTGGGTGATGGTGTTATACATCAAAGGCTTGTTGAATCTTTTGCCAAACCCGGTGATGTTGTTATTGGCGCAGACTCCCATTCCTGTACCTCAGGCGCCCTGGGTGCCTTTGCCACAGGCATGGGGTCAACCGATGTTGCGATTGGAATGGCAATGGGTAGAACATGGTTCAAGGTTCCTGAAACATTCAGAATCGAAGTTAAAGGCAAGTTCCAGCCTGGGGTCGGTGCCAAGGATTTGATATTATATCTCATTGGTATGATTGGAGCTGATGGTGCTACCTATAAGGCATTAGAATTTGGTGGTGAGACAATAGATAATATGTCTATGGAATCACGCTTTACATTATCCAATATGGCGGTTGAAGCAGGTGCAAAGACTGGGCTAATCGCCTCTGATAAAATAACCCGTGAATATCTAAAAAGAATGGGGAGATTAAAGGATTGGCGTCCACTTGCACCTGATAAAGATGCAAAATACGAGCGGATTATTGAGATAGATGCCAGTAAACTTGAGCCACAAGTTGCCTGTCCTCATACAGTTGACAATACCAAGCCGGTTAAAGAATTAAAAGGAACAAAGATTCATCAGGTATTCATCGGCACCTGTACAAACGGAAGGATTGAGGATTTAAAGATTGCAGCGAGCATTTTGAAAGGCAAAAAGGTTGCCCCTGGGGTCAGGTTGATCGTCGTTCCGGCCTCAAGAATGGTATTCCTTGAAGCGATGAAACTCGGCCTTCTGGATGTATTTGTCCGAGCAGGCGGAATAATCCTCGGTCCTGGCTGTGGACCCTGTGTTGGTGTCCATGAAGGTATTCTTGGAGATGGTGAAGTATGCCTTTCAACTGCCAACCGTAATTTTAAAGGAAGAATGGGTAATCCCGAAGGTTTTATTTATCTATCATCACCAGCAACTGCTGCATATTCAGCAATCAAAGGGGTTATCAGCGACCCGAGAGAGATTTTAAAAAAGAAAAAAACAAAAAGAAAGGAGTAATTTATGGATATAATTAAATTAAAATTAAAAGAAAAGATTCCTTTATGGCGAGATGAAATAAAAAATTTGGTAAAGGAGTACGGTGACAAGGTCATATCTGAAGTCACAGTAAGCCAGGCTTATGGTGGAATGCGGGGCGTAAAGGCATTGATATGTGATACATCCGAAGTTCCGCCAGATAAGGGATTGATAATACGGGAAATACCAATCGTACAATTAAAAAATAAACTACCCGAAGAGGTTCTTTATCTCCTTATCATTGGTGACCTTCCAGACAAAGAGGCTACCGAGGAAGTGAAAAAAGATTTGAAGAGGCGCTCCAAAGTACCTGATTATGTATGGGATGTCCTGAAGGCAATGCCAAAAGATTCGCATCCTATGGCGATGTTCAGCCTTGCGATACTGGCGATGGAAAGGGACTCTCTATTCCGAAAAAAATATACCGAAGGAATGAAAAAAGAAGAATACTGGGAATGGACGCTTGAGGATTCATTGAATCTGATTGCCAAACTACCGGCAATCGCTGCGGGAATATACCGGATGAGATTCAATAAAGGACCCCTGATTGATTCTGACCCTAACCTTGATTGGGCAGGTGATTATGCACATATGCTGGGAATACCAGATCCAACCGGTGAATTCAAGAATTTAATGAGACTCTATATGGTTTTGCATTCAGACCATGAAAGTGGAAATGTCAGTGCCCATACCTGCCATTGTGTTGGTTCTGCCTTATCAGACCCATATTATGCAGTATCTGCCGGTTTAAACGGACTTGCCGGTCCACTCCATGGACTTGCAAACCAGGAATGTCTTGCCTGGATTATAAAAGTAAGGGAAAAATTCGGCGGTGTCCCGAGTGATCAGGATTTAAGACAATTTGCCTGGGATACACTTAATGCAGGACAGGTAATACCTGGTTATGGACATGCAGTACTGAGAATTACTGACCCAAGATTTGATGCATTCCATGAGTTTGGTGCAAGGGTCTGCCCAGAAGATGAGCTCTATCAGATTGTTGCCAAGGTATTCAAGGTAGTGCCTCAAGTCTTGAAAGAGCAAGGTAAGGTAAAAGACCCCTGGCCCAATGTTGATGCGGCATCCGGATGTCTTCTTTACCATTTTGGACTTACAGAATTTGAGTATTATACAGTGCTCTTTGGTGTATCAAGGGCAATGGGTATGTGTGCCCAGTTGATTGTCAGTAGAGCGCTTGGTGAAGCGATTGAAAGACCGAAATCTGTTACCACAAAATGGGTAAAGGAGACCGTGAAGAAAGGATAGTGGAGGAATAAATGGTTCTAAAGGGAAAGGCGTGGAAATTCGGTGATGATATATCAACGGACTTAATCTGTCCGGGCCGGTATTTCCATCTCAGGTCCAATCTTGAAGAACTTGCAAAACATGTCCTTGAGGATGCCGACCCGCAGTTTGTTCAAAAAATGTCCAAGGGAGATTTTGTCGTCGCTGGGAATAACTTCGGTCTAGGCAGTTCAAGGGAACATGCACCAACGATAATAAAGATTGCCGGTGTAAGTGCGGTGCTGGCAAAATCATTCGCACGTATCTTCTATAGGAATGCAATCAATATCGGTCTGCCCCTTATTGAGTGTGATACCGATAAGATTGATACAGGTGATGAACTTGAAGTAGATCTTCAAAAAGGGTTGGTTAAAAATCTAACCAAAAATATTGAATTAAAGGTCCATCC
This sequence comes from candidate division WOR-3 bacterium, assembly GCA_039802005.1. NCBI lineage: Bacteria > Pseudomonadati > Caldifarciminota > Caldifarciminota bacterium. The sequence goes on along the minus strand of JBDRVV010000013.1, from coordinate 31,119 downwards.
GCTACCCAAGGCAATGATAAATATTCTCAATGATGGAGGTCTATTAGCCCACATTGAGAAACACGGAGATTTTAAATTAGATTAAAAGGAGTTATATATGGCAAAAAAGACAAAAAAATTAAAGAAGAAACCAGCGGTCAAGAAAAAGGCTGTAAAAAAAGCTGAGAAAGTAGAATATCCCCGTTCCGTTGTAAAGGCAATGGAACACTTCGGTGGGATATTGGTAAAACAACTAAAAAGAGTTCAAACAATAAAAAAGGCAGAAGACTGGATTGATTATTCAAAAGTAAAACCAATAATAATAGGAGTGATTGGTGGCGATGGCATAGGTCCCTATATCACAGGTGAGGCACAGCGCGTGCTTGAGCATCTATTAAAAGACGAAGTAAAAAAAGGCAAGATTGAATTCAGGGTGATTGAAGGATGTACAATTGAGCGCCGTGCGGAAGTTATGAAGGCAATCCCTGATGAAGTTCTGGAAGAAATTAGAAAATGCCATGTATTACTTAAAGGACCCACAACAACTCCAAAGAAAGGCGACCCCTGGCCCAATATTGAAAGTGCTAATGTTGCAATCAGAAAAGAACTTGACCTCTTTGCGAATGTCCGTCCAGTGCGTGTTCCATCCCAGGGTATTGACTGGATATTCTTTAGGGAAAATACCGAGGATGTATATGCACTCGGACCATTTGGCATTGAGGTAACACCCGATTTGGCAATAGATTTCAAAATGATAACCAGGCCGGGAAGCGACAGAATAATCAGGCTTGCATTTGAACATGCGAAAAGAAATAATAAAACGCGGGTTACCGCAGTAACAAAGGCAAATGTTGTAAAGACAACGGATGGATTATTCTTAAAAACATTCTATGAGATTGCCAAGGAATATCCCGGAATTAATGCCGATGATTGGTTCATTGATATTATGACTGCAAAGCTTGTTGATACAAAAAGACGGACTGAATTCCAGGTGCTCGTGTTGCCCAATCTCTATGGTGATATTCTCACCGACGAGGCAGCAGAATTCCAGGGTGGTGTAGGCACAGCAGGAAGCGCCAATATTGGAAAACGCTATGCAATGTTTGAGGCAATCCATGGAAGTGCACCAAGGATGGTTACTGAAGGAAGAACACAGTACGCTGACCCGAGCAGTGTAATTCGTGCTGGCGCGATGCTTTTAAATCACATTGGCTATGTAGAACTGGGCAGGAAGCTTGAGATGGCGCTTGATATCTGCGGACAGTTTGAAAAGAAACTGATAATGACCGGAAGGGCGACTGGTGCCACAGGTAGAGAATTCTGTGACTACATTCTTGAAACAATGGCTGATCCCAATCTTGAAAATCGCTGGAATGAATATCAGAAGAAAGCAGTTGGCGGTTAATGAGTTGAGACGCTGGTTTAAAAGGGGCTGGAAATCAGCCCCTTTTTATTTTTAAAGACTTTATTTTTGCAGAAAACTCTTTCTTAACCTATACCAGAATCTTGTGATTTCCTTTATCTTATCAATATTCTGTAGTACTGCTTCTCTGCCTTTTTGAATCAAATCTTCACGAGCAGTAAAATCAGCCCAGTGATGTTCATTTAGTTCTGGTTTTATAACACAATCTGCAAGTTTTAAAATTCTTTTATCAAGATGATATTTCATAAAAGAAAGGGCACGCTGGGTGATCAGAAAACCGGTGTCGGGTTCTTTTTCAAACCTGGGAATATCACCAAGATACACCGCAATAATAATCTTCGCACCAATCTCTTTCAACGGTTCTATTGGAATATTATTTATCGTTCCTCCATCAATTAGAATCTTATCATCGTTGTATAATGCAGGAAAAACACCGGGAATGGCACAACTTGCCCATACCGCCCTGTAAAGCGGACCTGTAGTAAATATGACTTCGTTTCCTGAATTGATATCAAGACTATTGCAAACAAAAGGAATTTTCAAATCACTAAATGTCTTGTCCGCAAAAATTCGCTTCAATAATTTTTCGGTTGCCTCTATTTTAAGAATTGATTTTTTGAAGAACAGTGTACCGTAATAATATTTCTCAAATAATTTTTTCTTAAAGGTTTCAAATTTATTGGCACCCCGTGAATAAAATTTATCAATTTCAAGTTTTTTAAACTCTTCAGATTCAACGATACTTTTGGTAATTTCTCTTAGATTTTTTGCACTCCCTTGTAAGCAATATATTGCGCCCACCATTGCGCCAATTGATGTCCCTGCAACATAATTCAATCTTATTCTATTTTCCTCAAGCATTTCAAGCACACCAATATGGGCAAGCCCTTTGGCACCACCGCCACCCAACGCAATTCCTAATTTCATATTTGTTCCCGATAAAGATATTACAAAAATAAAATGGATTGTCAATAGTAGTAGATTTTGTGCCCTTGACTGAGCTATAAATATATATATATTTTTATCAATGGCTAAAAATTCACATTTTGATAAAATTATTGAAAAAGACCCCCGCTATAAGATTGAGGCGTATATATTTGTGCTTGAAGCTTTGTATTACGCACGTGAGAAATTCAAAGTTGAAAAACATGTCACCGGAAGGCAGCTACTTGAAGGTATAAAAGAGTTGGGGTTAAAAAGATTTGGACCTATGGCAAAAATGGTATTTGAATACTGGGGTGTCAAAAAAACTATTGATTTCGGCAATATCGTATTTAATATGGTAAACGAAGGGATATTAAGTAAAACTGAGGAAGATAAGATTGAAGATTTTAAAGATGTCTATGATTTTGAAGAACTTTTTGTAAAAAATTATAAGTTAGATTTTGATGATAAAACAAGAATATCACAATGTTGAGCCGGATTTAATTTTTTTTATTTTGGATTTGCTTAAATCAATTCCAGATGAGATGATACAATTTTTTCCAATAATTATTCCTTCAGGAATAACCGCATTCTTGCCGATAACAGAGATCCCGGTCGATAAATTCATACCCAGGGCTGTGTTAGGCAAAGATTCTCCGTAACCGATGAATGCTTTTCTACCAATCTTTACATTCTTATCAATTATTGCCTTTATTACCACCGCATTCTTTTTCACAATTGTATTATGAAAAATAACCGAATCAATCACCCTCGCACCCTCTTCAATAACTACCCCCGGCGACAGGATTGAATTTTCAACGATACCTTCAATTAAACAACCCGAAGAAATTAGAGAATTGGATACACTTGAGCATCTACCAATATAGGCTGATGGTTTGGCACCAATTTCACCTCGCACAAAAAGATTGGTTCTTATATTCCAGTATTCTATATCCAATCCCGAACCTTTTCTTAATAAATCCATATTACAATTCCAGTATGCATCAATGGTTCCCACATCACGCCAATAACCATTGAATTCGTAACCAAAGACCCTTAGTTTATTTTTTAATATCAAAGGGATAACATCTTTTGCAAAATCACCCCCCCCTTTCCCTGCAGATTCTATTAAGGCATTTTTTAATATTTTTGTATTGAATATATAAATACCCATTGAAGCAAGGTTAGATTTTGGTTTTTTAGGTTTTTCCATCCACTCAATTATCCTGCCATTTTTATCTAATCTCGCTATACCAAAATGATGTGCCTGCTCAAAAGGAACGCGAATAAAACTGATCGTAACATCTGCTTTTTTTCTCATATGGTAGTCTCTCATGTCGTTATAATCCATATAGTATATATGGTCACCTGAGAGAATTATTACCATCTCTGGAGAAAAATCTTCAATAAAGCCAAGATTTTGATAGACTGCATCTGATGTTCCCTTGTACCAATCGGATACTTCCTCTCCGGTCTTCGGTGGTAAAATCTCAACCAACCTCGTCTTTCCAAATAGATCCCATGGCCTACCGTTGTCAATATGCTCCATTAATGATAATGGTTTATACTGAGTAAGAACACCAACAACATCAATGTTAGAGTTGGCGACACTGCTCATTGTAAAATCAATTATTCTATAAATGCCACCGAAGGGGATTGCAGGTTTGGCACGCAATCGTGCAAGTATGCTCAAACGCGAACCAACGCCGCCGGCAAGGATTAAAGCAATAAGTTCTTTTTTCATCGCAGTGTACTTCCCGGTTCAATTAGTGTTTCTTTTATATCTTTATCCGCATATATAACAGTATTTGCACCAATTCTTACCGCAGGGGCAATCTTAACTCCCTTTCCTATTATCGTAATACCTGTGTTGAGCAATTCCCTGTATTCTTTTGATGGAATATTTGCGCCAAAAAGTCCAATCTCTACATCTTTTCCAATTTCGCAAAATTTATCACATATAACTTTTTTTAATCGGGCATTACTTTTTATAATACTATTATGGAATATAATAGAATCAATAACTTCGGCATTCTCTTCAACTACTACTCCCGGTGAAATTATTGAGTTTATAACCGTTCCCTTTACCACACAGCCATCACTAATATAAGAATTCAGTACCCTGCCCTCTATGCGCGCGGGCAGACGATCTTTCAGTGCACAACCTTCTATAAGATTAGTACATACCTGCCATTTATGTAATTTAATTTTGCCTTCAAGTAATGTCATATTTGTTTTATAATACATATCAATCGTTCGTGCATAAAACCAGTAATCATAGAACTTATATCCATAAATTGCACAGCGCCCGGGTAAATAGGCAATTATATCTTTACCAAACTCATGAGAATCAGCATGGGAATTTTCTTTCAATAAATCAAAGAGTATATCCTTTCGGAAAATATAGACTGTCATTGATACCCAATCAGACATTGGCTCCTTTGGTTTCTCTTTATATTCAATGAGTCTACCATCCTTCTCCATAATACCATAACCGAACCAGGGATATCTATTTTTTATCTTTGTAAAACAAACGGTAACATCTGCCCTCTTCTTTTTATGAAAGGCAAAGACCTTTTTATAGTCCATAGAATAGATATGGTCCGCAGCGGCGATTAGCACATGTTCAGGGTTGAATTCTTCAATAAAAGAGATATTTTGATATACTGCATCTGCAGTTCCCCGGTACCAATCTGATTCTTTAAGTCCCTTATACGGTGGCAGCATCCTAATTCCTCGCTTCCTACCTATATAATCCCAGTGTTCACCATTGCCAATATGACGCATAAGGCTGTATGGTCTGAATTGCGACAAAACGCCTACATTATCAATCTTTGAATGCATCATATTGCTTAAAACAAAATCAATAAACCGATAAATTCCAAATACCGGAACCGCTGCCTTTGGTCTCTTTTCAGTGAGGGTGAGCAGTTCATCAACCCTGCCACCAGCGAGAATCATTCCAACAATGTTATTCATTAGGAGTTCTTATTGAATTTAAAAATTAAAATAATTATTTCAATCAATAATTATATCTCTGAAATCTATATAATTTATCGGATTTACTTTTATCCCGGCAACAATGACCTCATAATGTAAATGAGGGCAGATTGCCCTCCCTGTTCCTCCAACTCTTGCAATAATCTGCCCCCTCTTTACTGTTTCACCTTCTTTAACCAAAATTTTTGAGAGATGGGCATACCTCGTTACAAATCCATAGCCATGATCAATATCAACGACATAACCATAACCCATATTCCAGTCAGCAAAAACCACAATCCCATCACCCGTGGCATATACCGGGGTTCCCCGCGATGCACTAAAATCCACACCCTCATGCATACGCACATCTTTCTCAAATGGATCAACCCGATAACCAAAACCCGAACTGATCTCTGCCCCAGGAACAGGATTTATTGAAGGAATATGACGCCAGAGATCAAAATTCTGAGATATTTTATTTTCAAGTTCGCAAATACTCTTTTCTCTCAATTTGGCTTGACCTTTTAAAACATCAATAGATTCATATAAACTTTCAATGAGTTTTGCATTGTAGATAGAAAGATTTGTTGACCTTTTGGGAAGATTACTGCCACCAATACCCATTGACCAGATATCAGGGTGTATTGAGGCAAGTTGAAGAAAATTACGCTGTTTATTATCAATTGTAATCTGGTCACTCAAAGCCCTTCTTAATGCGGTAATGCGATTTTTCAGTTCCTCAATTCTTTTTGAAAGGTCTCTGTGCTGTTCTTCAGCAATATTCTGTTTAATTTCAGAAATAGATACTCTGGTATTATGGATAAAAAGGATAATAGAACTGAGCGTAATTATACCAAAAAAAATAAAAATTGAAATGAGAAGACGCCCTGAGACAGAGATGCTCCCTAAAAAATTATTGCGACCCAGGATGATTATAGTAAATCTCTGGCTCATAACATTATAATTATAACCATATATTTCTTTATGTCAAGACAGAGGTTTTCAATCTATCTAAATTCGGTTCTCAGCTTTTATTCGTAAAAATTTTAAAAATAATGCTTGTTGCATTATCGTTGGGCAAGAGACCCCGTAATTTGTGAAGAATTAAATGTGCGGCACTTGACTGGACAATTTTTATGGATATAATATTGTTTATGAAAAAAGTTTTGATTCTTGGTGCGACTGGCCTTGTTGGGCAGGAAGTTTTAAAGATATTAGAACAGCGCAACTTTCCGATAGGAGAGTTGTTTCTTTTTGCATCGGAGAGAAGCGAAGGAACGACCATACATTTTCGCGACCGTGAGTATGAGGTTTTCTCTACATACGAAGACTTTATCGGAAAGGTTGATATCGTGTTCGGTTGTTTAGATGAACCCCTTTCTAAAGAAATCATTCCTAAATTCAAAGATAAAAGCATAGTCATTGATAATTCTCCGGCATTTAGAATGGACCCCGATGTTCCGCTTGTAATCCCTGAAATAAATCCCCAAAAAATCAAAGAGCATAAAGGAATCATTGCCAATCCAAACTGCTCTACAATTCAAATGCTCGTACCTTTATACCCACTGCATAAAAAGGCAAAAATTAAACGCATATTTGTCGCCACCTATCAATCAGTATCTGGATATGGTAAGTCTGCAGTTGAACAATTAAAATTAGAACTTGAATATATCGCCGCGGACCAGGCTGTACCAGGGTTCGAAGACAGTGTATTTCCACATCAAATTGGGGCGAATATAATACCACAAATTGGTAGGTTCAATGAACTTGGTTATACAAGCGAAGAGATGAAAATGCTTAACGAAACAAGAAAAATCTTTGATGATGATTCTATACTTGTAAGTCCAACCTGTGTCAGAATTCCAGTTTTCTATGGACATAGTGAGGCAGTGAGTGTAGAATTTGAAAATCCCATTTCAGTAGCAGAGGCAAAAGAAATTTTAAGGAATGCACCGGGTGTTATATTATGCGAAAACGACCAGGATTATCCAGTACCTATTCAAGTTGCAGGTAAAGATGAAGTCTTTGTTGGCCGGATTCGCAAAGATTTTGCCTTTGAGAACGGATTAACAATGTGGATAGTTGCAGATAATATCAGGAAAGGGGCTGCACTCAATGTAGTCCAGATTGCTGAATTATTATGATAAAAGGGGAACTTAATGTGGTTTAAAAAGAAAATCCAGGCAAAACCCGAAGAAAAATTGGAATTGCCAGAAGGACTCTGGGTAAAATGCGAAAGTTGCGGTGAAATTCTTTATAAAACTGAACTTGAAAAGCGCATATGGATATGCCCAAAATGTAATTTCCATTTCCGGATAGGCTCGCGTGATTATATTGCCCTTTTGCTTGATGAAGGAATGATAGAAGAACTTGATGCGGATATGGAACCGCTCGATCCTCTTGATTTTCCTGATTACAAGAAAAAATTGAAATCGGCTCAACAATCTACAAAATTAAAAGATGGATTAGTATATGGAAGGGCTAAGATTGGTGGAATACCGGTTATTTTTGCAACAATGGACTTTGCCTTTATGGGTGGCAGTATGGGTTCGGTGGTAGGTGAAAAGGTAGCGAGGGCAATAAGACTCGCACGGACCGAGAAAAAACCTTTAATAATTCTCTCCACATCCGGTGGGGCACGAATGCAGGAAGGAATATTTTCCTTGATGCAATTATCCAAGACATCTGCCGAACTTGCACTTCTGGCAAAAGAAGGAATGCCTTATATCTCAATCCTTACCCATCCAACAATGGCTGGGGTTATGGCATCCTATGCATCACTGGGCGATATAATTATTGCCGAGCCTGGTGCACTCATAGGATTCACAGGTCCCAGGGTTATTGAACAAACAATTGGGGAAAAACTGCCTCCGGGATTCCAGCGTTCTGAATTTATGCTGGAACACGGAATGATTGACCTCCTTGTATCCAGAACCGATTTACGCAATACGCTGATAAGGTTGCTGAAGATAATTTGTAAAGTTCAGTGAGAAAAATTTCAGTTTGACAATCACATTTAACATAAATGGCTGAATTAAGATTGGAAAATGTTTCTAAAATATATGATAAAAACATAATTGCTGTTCGGGATATAAATTTCAAGGTCAATGATAAGGAATTTGTTGTATTACTGGGACCCTCAGGCTGTGGCAAAACAACTATATTGAGATTGATTGCGGGATTGGAAGAAGTATCAGAAGGTAAGATATTCATTGATAATATTTGCGTAAATGGTATTAGCCCGGATAAAAGGGATATCGCAATGGTATTTCAAAACTATGCACTCTACCCCCATATGACAGTCTTTGAAAATATGGCTTTTGGATTGCGTGTCAGGAAAATACCTAAATCAGAGATTGAACAAAGGGTTTTAAAGGCAGCCGATACTCTTGGATTAAAAGAATTTTTAAATAGAAAACCGAGACAATTATCTGGTGGTCAGCGTCAGCGTGTTGCACTCGGAAGGGCAATTGTCAGGAATCCAAAGTTGTTCCTCTTTGATGAGCCCCTTTCTAATCTTGATGCTAAATTAAGGGTGCAAATGCGTGGAGAATTATCACGACTACATAAAACTTTAAATGCCACAATTGTCTATGTCACCCATGACCAGATTGAAGCAATGACGCTTGGCGAAAAAGTGGTTGTAATGAATAATGGCAAAATTCAACAGATAAGTGACCCGATCACCCTTTATAAAAAACCCGCGAATAAATTTGTTGCGGGATTTATTGGCTCTCCGCCAATGAATTTCATCAGTGGTGTTATTAAAAAAGATTTAAATGAAATAAAATTTATAAACTCGGATATTACAATTAAACTCAGTTCTGAATTTGAAAAATTTGCAAATCGTGATGTCGTAATGGGTATTAGACCAAGCGATTTTACAGATGCATCCGGTATTGAATTCAAAATCATGGTGGAAATCATTGAACCGATAGGTGAAGATACATATATCTATGGCAAAATTAACAATACTACTGTCCATGCAAAGGTGCCCGAAACATATAAACCAAGAATTGACGAATCGTTAATCTTGAAAGTTTCTCCGGAAAAATTATACTTGTTTGATGCCAAAACCGAAGATGCCCTCAGATAAAAAGAAAAAAACTCACCGTCTGCGCTGGGCGATAATTATAATTTTATCCGTAATTGCTGGTTTCGCCCTTGGACTATACATTCAGATTATCCATGACCTTCCACCTGCCGAAGCAATATCTTTTTATGCACCACCAGTATCAACAAAAGTATATGACGACCAGGACAGCCTTTTTACTGAATTTTTTATTGAAAGAAGAGAGTTAGCAAATTTAAGCGATGTACCTGATTATCTTAAAAAAGGTTTTATATGTATTGAAGATAAAACATTTTATAAACACTGGGGTGTTGATGTTAAGGCAATATTCCGAGCGGTTATTCAGAATATACTCCATCTTCGGGCTGCCCAGGGATTTAGTACAATAACGATGCAACTTGCACGAAATATGTTTCTTACCCAGGAAAAAACTATTCTCCGTAAATTAAAAGAAATTGCCTTAGCACTAAGGATTGAAAGGGCATATACCAAGGATGAAATTCTTGAACGATATTTAAATCAGGTAAATTTTGGTCAGGGGCGATACGGTGTGGCAACTGCCGCGCGTTATTATTTCAATAAAAATATCTCGGATTTAACTTTGAGTGAATCGGCACTGCTTGTTGCCCTTCCTAAGTCACCGGAATACTTATCTCCTTATCGTTATCCCGAAAGGGCAAAGGCAAGAAGAGACCTTGTATTAAAACAGATGTTTAAGGACCATATTATAACTGAGGAAGAATACAACAAGGCAATAAACGAACCATTAAATGTAGCGGAACGTAAAAAGGGACATTCAGTAGGTGAATATTTCATTGAGGAACTAAGAAGACATCTTGAATTAAAGTATGGTGCGGAATTTCTTTATCGTAGTGGTGCAAGTATCTATACTACAATCAATAGAAATATCCAGGAGGTTGCAGAAGAAGTTCTGGAAAAACATTTAAAGACGATTGAAAAAGATTATAAATTTAAAATAACAAAGGCCAAGATTGATTCCACAGGTATCCCTGACACATTAAACAACACACCCTATCTACAGGGTGCATTGATAATTGCTGACCATAGAAAAGGGGAAATAAAAGCAATGATTGGCGGCAGAGATTTTAGCCAGAGCAAATTCAACCGGGCAACGCAGGCAAAACGCCAGACTGGTAGTTCATTCAAGGTCTTTGTATTCCTTGCAGCACTTGATAACGGCTTTACACCTGCGGATCTCGTCCTTGATTTACCGATTGTCCTTGAAGTCGCAGGACCTGACAGTATCTATCGTCCAGCGAATTATGACCATAAGTTTTTGGGTCCCATAACAATGCGAAAGGCACTTGCTTTGTCACGAAATCTTGTTGCGGTAAGATTGATTCGTATCGTTGGTCCGGATCTCGTAGTAAAGTATGCCTATGGCTTAGGCATAAAATCAAAACTTTTACCGGTGGTGTCACTCGCACTTGGTTCCTGTGAAGTAAGCCTTGCTGAACTAACACAAGCATTCAGCACGATTGCCAATCTTGGTGAAGAGAAGTCTTTAATAATGATCAGGAAGATTGTTAATAAAGATGGCACCATCATTGAAATGAATAAACCCGCCACTGAGAAAAAACTTTCTGAACAAACATGTTATCTTATGGTCAATTTGATGCGTTCAGTTGTAGATGGTGGAACGGGGTATGAAATAAGAAAATACTACAAAGGTCCTGCTGCAGGTAAAACAGGGACTACTGATAATTATTCTGATGCCTGGTTTATTGGTTTTACACCCCATTATACTGCAGGGGTCTGGGTCGGATTTGATGATAACAAAACAATTTTCCGGGGTGCAACCGGTGGCGTGGTTTCAGCACCGATCTGGGGTGAGATAATATCAAGGATTGACACCCTTATAACAGATGATTTTCCTGTTCCTGAAGGAATTGTTTGGTGTAAAATATGTCCAAAATCTGGATTACTTGCAAATGAATACTGTCCCACACCCCGTGAAGAACCTTTTATTAAAGGTACCGAGCCAAAAGAATCTTGTGATGTCCATACACTTGAAACCAAATTACATGGGGAAGATGAATTTGAAAAACTTGACCGCTCTGCATTACAGGGATATTAATCAGATTTTTTAACTCTTCGTACAATTGCAATCGGCGTTTGCTGGCTTGATTGTCCTAAAGGATTGTCGCGAAATACTTTTTTACAGAAATCATCGCTTATTTTAGGCTCTGATTTACCAAGCACCGATACACCCAAATCATTGGCATCAATTATCACAAAATCGTATCTAAATCTTCCTTTTAATTGTCCTGCAACTTTATTCGGATTTTTCGGTCCCAATTTTGCATATTCATTATATGGTGGCAATGTATAATGGCAGGGTCCATCAATCGCAGCCACTGATTTGCCCGCAACAATATAAAACAGACCTTTTATACCCAAAGGCTTGGTAATAGCTGAAACAAATGCCGCCAGAAGAATCCGTAATATCCCTGCTTCCCTTATTGCCAGTTCCATAGTCCAGGGGCTACCCAGACCAATCCCATAAGGTGATTTATGAACAAATTTTACAAGAAACCTTGCAAGCCACGATGGTTTAATATCTTTAATTGGAAATGCCCTGCCCTGTGTGATTGCAACTATTCGTTCACTTAAAAATACCACATCACCTTCCTTTAAATGCCCAAGAACATATTGTTCAACAATCTTAAAAATATCATCCTGAGCAGTTATAATATGAGTCTTTACCGGCAATCGCGCATAATCAATCCCATCAACATTAATTATGAGTTTTTTCCCCTCATTTGGCTGCCATTTTTCCATATTATGATTCAAATCATTCATATTAATTATTTAATTCCTAATTTTAATTGCCAATTCTGGTATTCTGGTAATTACCGGAATGCGGACTACCATTTTTTAAACCTCATTTTATCAGCGTAAGTTTCTAAATTTCTGAGAACTTTTTTAATCGCCCGGTCCTTAAGATAATACACCTTACGATTACTAAATGTATCATACCTCACCAGGTCAACCTGGCGCAGATTACGAAGAACATCTGAAATAGTTTTAATAGAAAGGCCAATTTCGTTACTGAGGTCGGTCGGGGTCATTTTTCCTTTTGTCAGCATTTTCAAAATTTGATATGCGGTGGGATTACCCAAAACCCTACAGAATCTTGAAGCGCGATAATAGGTCTCTGCCATTTTTCTTCTCATTGTATCATTATATAAAAATTATCTGCTCTGTCAATAAGCATTCCGGCATTCTGGTAATTACCAGAATGCCGGAATTATAAAAATAAAGTCAAATTATCAAAAATGCGATATTGAATGAATACATGTTGGAGGAAAAAATTTGTTCTATAATATTGCTAAAAGTCTTGAATTAAAATTTTTTTGATTTCTTCTTTTGATGGTTTTTTATCTTCTAAAATCGTATAACGTAAGGGACGAATTTTTTTTGCATATATAACAACTTTTATAAAATCGTCAGATTTAATTTTTAAATAAGATATATCACAGGGAAAGTTGATATTTCTATACAGCCGTTCTACCGCCTTTAAATATGGATTTTTCTGGAGCATCATTGTAAAGATTGTAGCAATCCCCACCTGCTCACCATGAAGGGCATCACGCCCCGGGAATAAATAATCCATTGCATGGCTTATCTTATGCTCACTCCCGCTTGCGGGCCTTGATGAACCAACAAGGCACATTGCCAGACCGCTTTTGAGCAGACCATCACAAAGCGCTTCAAGAAATTTCTGACTCTTAATATTTTTCGTTTTTAGTTTTAACAATTTCTTCGCACCGATTTCCGCCAGTCTCAGGATTTTATTATCGATTTTTTCTCTCTTTTTTCTTTTCGCCAGCCGACAATCAAATACGGCGGAAAGATTGGAGATCAGATCGCCTACTCCTGACCGCAGATGCCTTATTGGTGCTTTTTTTATTATGTTAAAATCTATGATTATTCCGTAAGGGGGATTGGTCAGATGGCTCACTGGTATTCCTTTTTTATTTAGGATCACTGAAACCGGTGAGGCAATGCCATCATTAGATAGAATTGTCGGTATACTTATAAATTTTATTCTGTTCTTTCCTGCGGCAATTTTTGCAACATCAAGAACCCGACCACCTCCGAAACCGATAACTAAATCAAATTTTTGCTCTTTAATCAAATTTGCAACCAATCTTACAGTCTTCTCATCGCTCTTTTTGATGAACTTGTTTGAAATTGAAACATTTTTTTCCTTAAATAGTTTGACAATTCTTCTGCCGCCAATCTTAAATGTTTTTTCGTCACATAAAACAAGAATCTTTTTGAAACGAACATGCTGCTCTTGCAAGATTTCATAAATCCTGTCAATGATATTATGTCCCTGAATAATGAACTCTGGCACTTTTACAGATTTACGTTTATCATTCATCAATCTAATTTTCTTTGTCATTTTTTAAGATTACTGATATTTACCTTTAAGTCAATATGCTTCTGCTAATTTCAAAAAGATTATCCAACCACTTGACTTTTTTTTGGGGGGGTATAATATTATTGTGTAATAAGGAGGAGTTATGAGAAATATTTGTTTCTTTCTTATTCTCATTCAAATTAGTAGGGCAGTGACGATTAGTATCCCTATTAATCCACCTGAGCTAGTGCTATTAAATCAAGAGCATAAAACTTACAATCTATCACACACTCCGATAGTTAACTCAAATTCCTTTTCACCTGTTGACTCCTCTGTTTACGCCTACTCTCTTTGGACACAAAGTCATGAATGTCTGGCATACAATGCTTTAGTCGGTAGTCTATTATTTGTTTGCCATGAATTTGGAACCGGCTTATATTTGAATGTTTCCCAAACAGATAACCTCTTTTCTTTTTCATTAACTGATATCGGCGTATACACAGGTCAATTTGGTGGGTTTATATATCCATCTGCCATTGCCTCAGGTTTTGATATTGCAGGTTCTGGACCTCATGTCTCTCTTTCTTGTGGTTATCTAACATATTCCAGAATGGTAGGAATATTTGAAACTGGTGGTTGGTGGTCTTCATATTGGGATCCACCGGTTGACCTCGGACCAGGAATAAATAAAGCCTGGTGGAATATCGGTAAGCAATTTCCGAATGGAAACATATTATTTATTGCGGTTACTATAGAAAACTATTCTGATGATAGAAAAATTATCTATCGCACCTATAATTGCAATCTCACGACCCAGCTTGCTGGTGGCTATATCAATCCTGATTATCGTAGATACTGGGGATTTGATATTAATAATGGTATTGCCTATGTCTTTTACTACGATACACTCTTGAATATCTACTATCGCACTACCACTGATGGGATAAACTGGTCATCAGAACAGGTTTACAATATGGTCTGGCCCGAGCCCTTTGATTCCAATTTAGTCTTCTGGACCCAAGCAGTGGTAATGGACAATGGTGAGCCCAAATTGATATTTGATAATATTGATTATCAGGATTATATTGCTGGCAATTATCCAATGACTGGGAAAATCTATGTCTCACCGGGTTCAGGGCAGGTATGTAGAGAAATATCTACTGGCTTAAATAGGAACTTCTATCCCACGATTGCTACGGGTGGAGATTATCTCATTGGTCTCTGGCATTCCCAGGCAGGAGCGGGACAGGATTCACTGGCGTTTTGGAATCTGTATTATAATTATTCAACGGATGGAGGATTGACCTGGCATACACCGCGTAATATTACAGGCAGTTTTGGTTATCGGCATGGGCTGGCGCAAATTGCCAAGCGGATTGATACCCAGAATAATCAATTCTTTTATGTCTTTGGTCAGGATATGGTTGCGGATTTAGACCCGATATGGATGTGCTGGAAGGGCTGGCAGTATTCTCATCCGGCAAGGTGGTACTGGGGCAGGCAGGCGATTACGGGTATCCAAGAGCAGAAACAGGAAAAACCACAAAAATTTTCTTTAAATATTTCCCCCAATCCGGTGCGGGATAATGCGGTGATTACTTATACTATTCCTGAAGCAGGGCATATTTCTTTAAAAGTCTATTCCATTGATGGCAGGCTGGTAAGGATAATTGAAAATGGGTTTAAGAATGCAGGAAGATATAAATTAGACTGCTCATTCAATGATTTAAATGCCGGGATATATGTGCTTATGCTTGAAAATGGAAAGTGGAACACCAGCAGTCTCTTTGCATTTTTAAAATAGCATAACCCGGAACGAATTAAGTGTTCCAGCAATGATCAATTATGATTGCCTGGGTATAGAAATAAATCAAAGGTGTAAAAATAGTGTAAAATGAGTTTAAATAGTATACACTTTTGTATTTCACAAATCTATCAAATTTCGTGAGTTTTTGATGGTGTCCATAAATAGTGTATAAATTTTCACACTTTTTCCCAAAAGTTAAAATTAAAACTTCTGAAATTTCAACATTTTTGTCTGGGCACGAAATTTGCATTAAAAACTTATGTAAGCAACAGGGACGAACAATGAAGACAAGTAAAAATTATAAACAATCAATCTATAATTATTGGTACAAAAGTACAGACGGCAAGGTTAATCTTTTATACAACACTTATACTGGAGCACTGGCTTTTGTGCGAAACTGCGATCTGAGTGATGTCTCAAACTTATTAGAAAATCCTAATAACCTTACTCTTAGAACTAACAGGGACGATCTTTTTTCAAAAATGTTTGAATGTGGTTTTATTGTAGAAGATAATGTAAATGAAATTGAATTTGTAAAATTCCGTGCCTTCAGAGGTGCATTTGAACGGCGAAATCTTTCTATCACGATGCTCCCTACTCGGGCATGTAATTTTCGTTGTATTTATTGCTTTGAGAGCGAAATTAATGAAACAATGACTATCCAAGACTGCAACAATGTATTAAAGTTCATAAATTCGGAGATACAACGGGTAAAACCAGAAGGAATATCAATTTCTTGGTATGGTGGCGAACCATTACTGGCATATGATAGAATCAAACAATTGAGCTCTGAATTAATAAATATTGCTTCTGCTAATAAAATTAGATATGAGGCGAATATTGTTACTAATGGATATCTTTTAACCGAAGAAATAGCCCGAGAATTAATAAATTCCAATGTAAAATTGATTCAGATAACCCTTGATGGACCCGAGGAAGTTCATAACCGACGCCGGCCACTTAAAAACCGTAAACCAACATTTGGAAGAATAAAAGAGGCAATAATCATCGCAAAAAAATATTTTGACCATGTTGATATTAGATTAAATATTGACCGAGATAACGCAAATGCTGTACTTGAATTCTTAAGAAAAACAGATTGGTTATATGGTAAGAATACTGTAGTACGCCCCGGGAAATTAAGAGATTATACTCAAAAATGTGCAGATTTCGCACCTCAAGAAAAAGGATTTTCTGCCCACGAGTATAACGCAATATATGAAGCAATTAGAAAGATAACAAGTGACAAAGAAGAAGATATTGACACAGTATTTCCCAATGCGCTGCCGGTAAGAAGTTTTTATTGTGGAGCACAAGTCTTTGGTATATACACAGTCGGTCCAAACAGCCGCGTTTATAAATGTACCTCTCATTTAGACATCGGAGATGAAGTTGGTTATATAAAAGAAGGTAAATTCATCCCCAATCAGCAGTATATAAACTACTTTTTTGAAAAGCATCCCTGTGATACAGAACCCTGCAAATCCTGTAAACTATTGCCATTATGTATGGGGGGATGCCAGGTTATAAGAAAGAAATGCAAAACTGAAAGTGAGTTGAAATCTGCAATATGCGACCATTTCTGGGGATTATTAAATAAATATCTTGAAAAGACTGCCCTGGATAAAGGGCAAGTGATGAAAGGAGGTGATTAAGATGGAAATCCTGATCCAACCGATAACCTGTATGGAAGATAAAAATAGAGAAACCGAAGTTGAAATTAGCATGATATGCTATCCGGGTTGTTGTGGAAGCGCTTGCTTCCCGATTTTATAATCTTCTGTGCGGGTTTCATTGCAAGGGTGGGAAGAATTCCCACCCTATTGCATTATACCCTTGACTATTTTTTTTTTTTGAGTATAATATTATTGTGTAATTAAGGAGGAATGATGAGACTTGTCTTCTTGCTTCTGATTGTGTTTAATATAATTATAGCAATAACCTTGCCGATAGATATTGTGAGTCATGAGCCGATGTCTTCAGAAGCACCAGGATTATACAATCAACCACATACACCTGTGATTATGTCAAATGATTTTTTTGTAATAGACTCGGGTACAGCCTGGTCAATGTGGACTCAAATACAAGAATGTTTGTCATATAATCCAATGGTTGCCGGACTACAGTTTGTGTGTAGAAGTTACCTATCGGGATTAAATTTAAGTGTTTCACAGACCGATAATTTCTTTACTCTATCACTAACTGACTTTGGCGTATATACTGGACAATTTGGTGCGTGTCATTATCCCAATTCAATTGCCTCGGGATTTAATACCGCGGGAAGTGGACCACATATCTCTTATAATTGCGGATATGTAGCTTCTTCAAGATTGGTTGCGCAATTTGAAACCGGTGGCTGGTGGTCCTCATACTGGGATGCGCCAACTGATTTAGGACCAGGTATTGTAAACACAATGCGGAATGTTGGCAAACAACTACCCAACGGTAATCTTATCTTTATTGGAATGGTTGAAAATGATCTTTCAGGGCGCATCCGTCTTATCTATCGCACCTACAATTGTAATCTCACGACCCATCTGGCGGGTGGTTATATCAATCCTGATTATCGTAGATACTGGGGATTTGATATTAATAATGGTATTGCCTATATCTTTTACTATGATACACTCTTGAATATCTACTACCGCACGACAACCGATGGCATAAACTGGTCATCAGAACAGGTTTACAATATGGTCTGGCCTGAGCCCTTTGATTCCAATTTGGTCTTCTGGACCCAGGCCGTGGTTATGGACAATGGTGAGCCCAAATTGATATTTGATAATATTGATTATCAGGATTATATTGCTGGCAATTATCCAACGACTGGGAAAATCTATGTCTCACCGGGTTCAGGGCAGGTATGTAGAGAAATATCTACTGGCTTAAATAGGAACTTCTATCCCACGATTGCTACGGGTGGAGATTATCTCATTGGTCTCTGGCATTCCCAGGCAGGAGCGGGACAGGATTCACTGGCGTTTTGGAATCTGTATTATAATTATTCAACGGATGGTGGGTTGAACTGGCATACACCGCGTAATATTACAGGCAGTTTTGGTTATCGGCATGGGCTGGCGCAAATTGCCAAGCGGATTGATACCCAGAATAATCAATTCTTTTATGTCTTTGGTCAGGATATGGTTGCGGATTTAGACCCGATATGGATGTGCTGGAAGGGCTGGCAGTATTCTCATCCGGCAAGGTGGTACTGGGGCAGGCAGGCGATTACGGGTATCCAAGAGCAGAAACAGGAAAAACCACAAAAATTTTCTTTAAATATTTCCCCCAATCCGGTGCGGGATAATGCGGTGATTACTTATACTATTCCTGAAGCAGGGCATATTTCTTTAAAAGTCTATTCCATTGATGGCAGGCTGGTAAGGATAATTGAAAATGGGTTTAAGAATGCAGGAAGATATGCATTAAACTACTCATTTAGGGATTTGAATTCAGGCGTATATCTGGTACTGTTGGAAAAAGGAAACTATAGTTTGAATACTACAATTGTTATTGTAAGCAATTAAATTATTGCGTAAATGACTTACAAACAACTTGATTTTTAAAAAATCATAGTTATAATTAGAACATCGTGGAGGAAAAATGGTCAATTTTATCTTGATTACAATTCTTTTTACCGGCATTACTGGCAAGATTCAGGGTGTAGTAAAGGATGAAGATACCAAAGAACCGATTACCTTTGCCGATGTAATTATTTTAAATACTGAAATGGGTGCAGCAACTGATGACAATGGCAATTTTTTTATCTTAAATGTGCCTTCAGGGAGGTACACAATTGAAGTCTCGTGCCTGGGCTATCAGACAAAGAGGATTGAAAATGTCCTGGTTGAAGTTGACCGAACCACAAGACTCAATGTCACATTGAAACAGACTGCCATTGAGATTGCACCGGTTACGGTTTATGGAGAAACTCCAACGATAAAAAAGGATTATGTCGCTACAACCCAGATTGTGCGTAAAGCCGAGATTGCCACATTGCCTGTTGATTATACACCTGCTGTAATCACATTCCAGGCAGCCGTGGCAAAGACCGATACTGCCTTACATGTCCGTGGTGGTAGGGCAACTGAAGTCCAGTATATGGTTGATAATGTTTCAATTATTGATCCCCAGACCGGGGATGTCGCAATTGAAATATCAAAAGGGATTGTTGAAGAAGTGATATTTCTGCCTGGAGGTTTTGATGCCGAATATGGTCGGGCAATGTCCGGGGTGGTGAATTTAATCTCAGAAAGACCGCAGAAAAAGTTACAGGGAAATCTGTATGCCAAGACCGAAAAGATTATGCCTTTTTATTATGACTTTGGTTATGAGAATTATCAATCCACAATTCATTTACCTGCCACAAGAAACTTGCAGGGGCTTGCCTCAATAGATATTATGCAAACCCAGGATTGGGACCCAAGATTATATATATTGCCCCATAAACAAAGAGGAGATTATTCAATCTACAGCAAATGGCTCTTTACACCTTCAGGCAAGATTAAGTTTAGTGTGAGTGGGGCAAAATCAAGAAGTCAATTTGACCGATATTCGGGTCCAGATCCATTTTTTAAATTCTATCTTGACCATTATCGTTCGGATATGCGCAAGGGTGAACTCGCCGCAATAAATTTAAACTATCTGCCCGATAATACAAAATTATTCAATCTCACGGTCAGTAGACTGTATACACAAAAAACTTATGGTGTGCGTGAGTCAGGTAATTATGGGATATTTGATGATTTCAAATTTCGCGATTACCGAACACTGAAATGGCCCCGGGGAACCCACAGGAATCCATTTGGTGTAGCTCATTATAAAGTTATTAGTGAAGGTGATTATCCCCAGTATCAGGAAAAGAATTCAGAAGTGTATAATATCAACTTTAAAGCCAACCTCCAACTCCATCAGTATCATGAATTAAAAGCCGGGGTTGAATATATCTATCAGAACCTTGATAATTTTACATATTTTGTCTGCACTGATACCTTGAATCCAATTGCGGATGTTTACAATCATCAACCAAAGGAATATTCTGTTTATGTCCAGGACAATGTTGATATTAAAGGTTTCTATGCGAAACTTGGCGCACGCTATGACTACTATGCGGTGGATATTGAAGGTGCGAAACCCCAGATAAATATCTCACCCAGAATAGGCTGCTCATTTCTGGTAACCGAAAATTTCCTTTTCCGTGCGAATATCGGCAGATATGTCCAGCCGCCCCTATATGATTATGTCTATTCTTTTTATGAGCTTCTGCCTCTTGCACCACAATACTACAATTTCATATCAATTGTGGGAAATCCTGAGTTAAGACCTGAGAAGACATTGAGTTATGAAATCGGATTTCAGGGATTGGTCAAAGAAAATCTCACTGCAACAACAAATCTTTTTTACAAAGATGTTTCAGACTTGACGGGCACACGCTATGTTATGCAATTGCCCCTTGGGTATTTTCAGTATTATAATGTTGAATATGCCAATATCAAAGGAATGGAAACCATCTTAGAATATAGCAACAATTTCTTCTCAGGAAAAATCTCATACACCCTTTCCTGGGCAAAAGGTACGAGTTCTTATGCGGGTGAGTATGCAGATACTTCTGTGAGCAAACCAACACAAGATTACTATTTGAACTTTGACCAACGTCACCGTATTTTCATTCAAGGTGGATTAAAAGGTCCCTTAGGGACAAATATCTATCTTCTTGCCTATTTTGGCAATGGTTTTCCTTACACCCCGCCCGGATATTTGGGTAAATACGAAGAGCGCAATATTTTCCATCTACCCTTCCAGCGTCAGATTGATTGTGTAATAGCAAAAGGATTCAATATCAATAGAATATCTTTCAATCTACAATTAGAAGTAATCAATCTTCTTGATCAGCGTTATGAAGTTGCACCTCATTATCCTTTAATGTCTCTGGAAAAAATCAGGGCTGAAGATTTTAATGACTTTCTTTCACTGACCAATCCATATTATAGCCCGGCTGCAGATTTCAATCATGACGGTATTATGACTCCTTACGAAACATTCCATTCCTTTAGAGCATTAATCATTGCAACCGATGACTGGGTTGCGGCATATACTGCCCCAAGACGGGCAAGGATTGGTATAAAAATAAATCTATGAGCAGAGTTTTTTGTGCAGTATTTTTAATTTTGGGCATGTTATTCTCTCAGAAAAATGATACCGAGAAAGTAGATAACTATATAGATACTGCAAAGGATTGCTACCAGAAAGAAAATTATGTTGGCACAATAAAAACACTTGAAGTCGTATTACCAAATTTAAGCAAAATAGAAAAGCTTGATGCCCATAAATACTTAGCACTAAGTTATGCTAAGATAAATGATAAAATTTCCGCTAAGGAGCATTTCAAAATTTTGCTAAAACTCAATCCTAAATTTAAATTGAATAAAGACGATGCCGATTCATCGGTAATAGCAATTATAAATGATGCAAAAAAAGAGATTGCCCAAGAATCTGCAATGTGTTCCTGCTTTATACCTGGGACTGGACAATTGATAAAAGGTGAAGATAAAAAAGGAAAATTAATAATGCTCGGTGCATCCTTGAGCCTTGCCTCATCAATATATTTGTGGATGGAGACAGAAAATAAAAAAAACGAATATCTCGAACTTGGACCTGATAGTGTTGAATATATGGATGAATTCTATAATACTTATAACAGGTCGTATCATATATTTCTTTTAAGTTCTTCGGTCTTTGCAGGATTCTACCTTTATAGTATTCTGGATGCACTCTTCGCTGATTTGAAAGTTGATATTTCAAATGATGGCAGCAATTCCATATATTTTGTTCCTGAACAAAAATCCATAAAAATTGAATACAAAATTAAATTTTGATATGAGAAAAATACTTACTATCCCTTTGGTTATATTTATTTCATTATTCTCCCATTGTATAAATGCACCGCGCAGCAACAAATACGACCCCAAAAATCCTGATAAGGCAGAAGTGCAGGGTTATGTCTATGAACCAGATTCTCTTACTATCACCGGTGCAATAATAAACCTTTTAAATTACAATAACAACATCGTCCAAGCGGAGACGAGCGATGCTGATGGATGCTTTTCTTTTACGAGGATAGACCCAGGAATATATAAAATAACTGCGCAAACAAAATACTTTGCCAATATTATAATTGAAAATGAAAGTCTTTGGGCTGGAAAAAAACTTACGAATTATAGAATTTTTTTTAACACCTTCCACTTTGAAGACGATGAAATAAATTCTGTACCATACGGGTTTATTACTGTCAGTGGGGATTGGCGTATATCAGAGGATTCAAATGGCAATCATATTTATACTGGAACTGATACTGATAATACCAATCCTGCAATAACTTTTTTTAGAAACCGCACGCATGCATTTAAATTTAGTTTTAAATTCATGGTATCCCCGGTTTCCGGCCAAAATTGGGAAACAGGAATTCTATTATGGTACCAGGATAGTTTAAATTTTTATTCCATAAAAATTACAAAAACTTCGGTGCAATATCGCCTAATGAAAAATGGTTCGTTAACAGTTTTTTATACAAAGATACGAGAAACAACAGAAGGCGTATTCCATACGCTCAAAGCAGTTCAGGCGGGTGATGCATTACCTATTTATCTGGATGATATATATTTATTCCCTGTCTCTTTAATAAATACTGCCTTTGAAAATGGTTACTGGGGATTGTATGTGTTTAGCCACGAGGCGGGAACATCCGTGAAAGTTGATTTTGACGATATTTACCTTAAAATTCCTCAATAAGTGGAGGTAAAAATGAAGTTTTTTAGGTTATTAGCAATTTTATTTCTAATAGAGTCTTTAATGTTAACCACCTGTAAATCCAACAGACCGCCTGAGACCCCATCAATTCCAAGTGGCCCTGATTCTGGTGTTGTTGATAATTATACTTTCTTTACCTGGAGTTCGGACCCTGATGGAGATAGTATTGCAATAAAATTTGATTGGGGTGATGGAAATGAATCAAACTGGAGTCCATTGGTTGGTTCTGGTGATACAGTATCAATGATACATTTTTATGGAGAGCAAGGCAGTTACGCAATAAGGGCAAAGGCAAAGGATACAAAAAATCTTGAATCAGAATGGTCTGAACCACATATTCTGACCATCGGAACCGACCTGTTCTGGACCAAAGAATACGGTGGTTATGATGATGACTATGGTTATTCAATTACTAAATCCCTGGATAATTGTTATGTGATTGTTGGCGCAACAAAGTCTTACGGTGCAGGTGGATATGATGTGTATTTAATAAAGATTGATACCACTGGCGGAATTGTCTGGGAAAAAACATATGGCGGTGGTTTAGATGATTATGGATATTCAGTTAAAACCACGACTGACGGAGGTTTCATAATAACAGGAACAACTAAATCCTTCGGTGATGACAATGGAGATGTTTATTTAATAAAGACTGATAATCAGGGCAACTCTATGTGGCAAAAAGTTTTTACATTTTCACTAACTGATAACGGGTATGATGTAGATATATTGCAAGATGGATATATAATAACAGGTATGGCAGGCTCTTATCAGAATAATGATGTGTTGTTAATCAGAACTAATATTAACGGAGATACGCTCTGGACAAGAACATATGGCGGGCTGGATATAGATTGCGGGAATTCTGTTAAAAAATGTAATGATAACGGCTTTATCATTGCCGGATATACCTATTCTTTTGCAAGTAATGGTGATATCTATGTAATTAAAACTGATGCTAACGGAGTAGCACAATGGATAAAAAATTATGGTGGAGCAGGGAGTGATGTGGGTAATAGGGTGATACAAACCAGTGATAATGGTTTTATGGTTGTCGGTGGCAACGGCAATGTTTATATCTTAAAGTTAGACAACAACGGCAATAAAGTCTGGGAAAAAACTTATGGCACCAATTATACCGACAACGGTTATGCCGTTGAGCAATGTCCTGACGGTAAATATTTAATTGTAGGCACTGCAGGAATAAATGGTAGTGACTTGTACTTTCTATGTATTGATGAAACAGGTAATCTGATTAAAGAAAAAACTTATGGAGATTACCTTTATGAATATGGCCGTTTTTTGTTGGTAGATGGTTCAACAGCAGTGATTGGGGGTTATAGATTGAATAATCTAATGAGAAATAATCTTTATGTGCTAAAAATAAAAAGATAGGAGAAAAATATGGGTATTAAAAACAAATTTCCCGCAATTAAAATCATTATGGGGGGTTGTATTTTGCTTCCCATTATGATAATTTGCCTTAATTTTAATATCAGTTGCAAAAATCCCAATGAATACGAGCCGCCCTTTGATTCTCTTTATCCACCACCTTCTGCTCCACAGTTGATTAGTCCAAGAAATGATACTTCCATCTGGTTTGCAACACCATATCCTCATGATGTTAAATTAAAGTGGAGCGTTGTTGAAGATGTAGAATACTACCAATTGCAAGTTGCGAATGATACAACCGCTTTACCCTATGCTCCACTGGTAAATGCGGAAGTATGTTCCACAGCATATACAGTTTCAAGAAATGGCTTTTATTTCTGGCGCGTCCGCGCCTATAATCATAAGTGGACCTGGTATACAGATTGGTCCACCACCTGGCATTTTGGGGTTTTTTATGCTCCATAGGAGGTCTTATGGATTTCACGAAATTAAATCTCGGTGAACCAATATTTTTAAGAAATTTGATGCTCTATCCAGTAAAAAATGATGGAAATAATGGAAACGCACAAATTGATACCATTGATAATCTTATCGCTACGGGTATAGCAAGTTTTTGTGAACTTGCCACACCTGATGTAAACAAAATAATATTTGACAACAAGGGTGATTCTCCCGTGCTGATGATTGATGGTGAAGAAATAACCGGTTCTATGCAGAACCGTATAATTGCGCAATCATTCGTTGCTCAACCACATTCGCGCAGTCAAATACCGGTGATATGTGCCGAAGAGAAAAGATGGGAAGAGATTGGTGGATTCAGAACGGGCTATTGTTCGTATCCGAGAATTCGCTCCATTCTTGCATCTTCGGATAGTAAAAAAACTGATACTCAGCATCAAGTATGGAAAGAAATTGATAGGAAATTGACGGTCACCAGGACAAAATCAAAAACTTCATCTATGCATGAAATATTTGATAATCTTAACGATGAGATTGAACGTTATGTTGAGGGATTTGATGGGTTAAATCATAATACGGTCGGATTTTTGGGTGTTGCTGGACATACTATACTTGGTTGTGATATATTTGCTTCTTCTGAGATATATCATAAATTTGAAAAGAAATTGCTGCGCAGTTATGCACTGGATGCGATTGAATACCAGCGGAGTACAGGGACCAAACCTCATGTGGAAAACTTTTTTAAAAATCTAAAACAAACTATAATTGAGACTGGTTTTGATAGTAAATCCGGGCATAAAGGATTTAAAGGTAGAAAGTTAGTCGGTCAGATGGTTTTTTATAAAAATGCCCCTGTGCATATCTCTGCATTTCCGGGTTAAACCACGCAGTAGCAAGCTACTGCACTCCATTCTTCTGCAACGCAATAGCAAGCTACTGCACTCCATTCTTCTACAACGCAGTAGCAAGCTACTGCACTCCAGGTATTATTTTAGTTATGGAGTGCATCAGCTTGCTGATGCTCCTTTCCC
Source organism: candidate division WOR-3 bacterium (assembly GCA_039802005.1). Classification (NCBI taxonomy): domain Bacteria; kingdom Pseudomonadati; phylum Caldifarciminota; species Caldifarciminota bacterium. Next base: position 4,854 of record JBDRVV010000013.1, on the reverse strand, counting down.
CGGAGTGCATCAGCTTGCTGATGCAAAAATCCAATGCTTCTAAAAAAACTCGGTAAATACGAAATCATTGAATGGCTCGGCGGCGGCCGATTCGGCGATGTCTTTCTGGCTTATGACACAATCCTTGAAACTCAATTTGCCTTAAAGATTTCCCGGATGCGCAAAGAAGAAATCGTAATGCTCAAGGATGAGGCAAAACTCCTTGCCTCTTTAAATCATCCCAATATCGTCCGTTTTTATAATATAGATTTCATTGAAAATAAGTTTGTCCTTGTGATGGAATACATAAAAGGCAAAACTTTAAGAGAAATCATAAAAGAAGGGGGCATTGAGATAAATGAATTCTTAAATATTGCCCAGCAGATACTTGATGGAATAAGTTATGCGCATAAAACTGGTGTGCTCCATCGTGATTTAAAACCTGAGAACATCTTAATAACCGAAAATAACACAATCAAGATTACTGATTTCGGACTTGCCCGTTTTTTAAAGACCGGCTCAATTGCGGCATCAACTGCCGGCACGCCAATCTATATGGCACCCGAGGTATGGTCGGGAAAATTCAGCGAGAAGTCTGATATCTGGAGTATCGGTGTTATCTTTTATGAACTACTCACTGGCATCCCGCCTTTTCTTGATGACAACCTTGATGGTTTAAAAAAGAAGATTGAAAAGAGTAAGTTGTTAATTCCGAGTATGGTAAGACCAAATCTACCTGGATACCTTGAAGATATTATCATAAAATGCCTTAATACAAATCCTGAATTAAGACCTGATTCAGAAGCAATAACGAAAATTTTAAAGAAACAAACAAAAGGTATAAAAATTGAGTCAACGATAGGTGTCCCTGAAAAGAAGAAAGGTGAATTAAAATTGACCCCGGACCAGGAGCAGATAATAAACAACCTTGATGGCAAAATACTTGTTCTGGGACAGGCGGGTTGCGGTAAGACTACAAGCCTTGTCTATGGAATTTTAAAACTCATTGAGAAAGGTATTCCACCATCGCGTATCCTTGTCTGTGCATTTACCAATAAAGCAGCAAATGATATAAAGACACGACTGAGCCAGTTTGTTCCGTCGCCCCAGTATGACTTTTGGATTGGCACATTCCACACCGTTGCCCTGAGAATTCTTCGTCGCGATTGCGAACGGCTTGATATCTGTGAAGATTTCATTATTGAAGAACCAAGAAAAATATTTCCATTATTGAAGACTGAAACCGGAAAGTATAAAATGAATGCGATAATCAGAACGATCGAAATACTCAAGGCAAAAGGAATTACCCCGGAAAAATTTGCACCGGCAAATGAATGGCAGAAGGTCTGTCTCAAAATTTATAAAGAATATCAGCAGTACCTGAAAGATAACAATATTCTTGATTATGACGACCTGATTATTTATGCCACAAAGTTATTAGAAGAATATCAAGATCTACGGGAACATTATCAAAGTATGTTTGAATATATCTTTGTTGACGAACTCCAGGATATAAATCCCGCCCAGTATAAATTTATCTCCCTGCTATTGAGAGATAACTTTTTCTTTACTGGTGATGAAGATCAAGCAATATATGGCTGGCGGGGCGCAAGCAAAGAAATCATTTATCGGGTCGCCCGGGATTTCAAAGATGTCAAAATATTCCATCTCAATCGAAGTTTCCGCCTTCCCCAATCAATCCTTGAAATTGCCAATAACCTGATGCAGCGAGAAACGACCGCCATTCCCAACTTAGAGACCGGTGATGTAATTTTCTATGCAGCGGACTCAATAAACGACGAAATTGATTATATTGTTAAAGAAATAAAAGACCTTGCAGAACTGGATTTTGCTTATCGCGATATTGTCATTCTCTATCGCATGAATTATCTCGGTAAAAGTTATGAAGAAGGTTTATCAAAGGCAGGTATTCCTTTTACAACTATTCGTGGCACAACATTTTATGAGAAAGAAGAATTCAAGTCAATCATAGAATACCTTGAATTTTTAAATATCTGCAAATCTGCTGAAATATCTCAAGAATCTATCACCCAGGGGGTTTCTATTTTCAGAGTCACAAAGAGCGTGCAAAATAAATTGGAAAAGATTGTCGAGCACCATATCCAGAATCTAAATGTATTATCACCCTACACCATTATCAATGAATTGGTCGGAATATTGAAATTAAAATCCGAGAATCTTGAAGAATTTTTAAATTTCGCCCAGAATTATACTGAAACAGGGATTGGAAAATTCTTGAGTGATTTGAAATTGTATCAAGAAATGGACCTTGCTGACTGGGCAAAGGATACCGTGAAATTGATGACCGTGCACAGTGCCAAGGGAATGGAATTTCCTGTGGTCTTTGTCGTGGACCTTGTAGAAGAGATATTTCCAATGACCAAGAGTTTATCTGAGCCAAGAGACCTTGAAGAAGAAAGAAGACTCTGCTATGTGGCAGTCACCCGTGCCCAGAAAAGGCTCTATCTTTTATATCCCAAATACCGTTCGGGCCGACAGCAATTACCATCAAGATTTTTGATTGACATGTTGAGAAAAAGATAAAGATTCCACTATATTTTATCGCGGTTGGAAACCGCTCCTACCATACTATAATCCCATAAATGTAGGGCAAATCTTTAGAGACTTGTCCTGCATTATTTTCGTATAACAAAAACGATTGCCGATACGGGCAGTTAAACTGTATAACGAAAAAAACGAGATTTTTACAGGATTATTTCGTTTCGGTCTTTGCCTTGGGGCTTGCCTTTGTGTAGATATATTCTTCCTTTAAGTCCCACCGACTCAAGGCTGCGAGTTCAAACTCGGTATTTAATTTTATCGCATCCACCGGGCAACTCTCTGCACACTGCTCACAATGGACACATCGGTCATTGTGAATCACCATTTTGAATTTCTTTTCTGCCTCATTGACCGTTGTTATCTCAATCGCCTCTGCCGGACAGTCGCGCTGGCAGGCATAACAGACAATACATTTTTCCGGTGTTAAAATCGGCGTCCCCCTGAATCCCTTAGGCACCTCAAGTTTTTCAAAGGGATATTTTACCGTTGCAGGTTTTTTGAAAATATGGCGAACTAACTCAGGTAAGAATGCTGCAATTTTCATAATACCACTCCTCCAAATCCGAAATTCGAAGCACGAAATCCGAAACAAATTCCAAATTTCAATAATTCAACTGACACTCTATCGTTAGTTGGTTGCGAAAAGCGTATCGTTTGTCGTTGTTCGTTAAACGAAGCTGTTTTTTGAAACCGAATCGCATTTCGCAACCGCAAAACGTTTAACCATTTTTCTAAATTCCGCATTTCGGATTTTGACTTTCTAATAAATACGGGCATTCTCATTTCTCCATTCATAAAACAAAATATTTAACGATTATCACAATCAATAACTGCAAAACCGCAAGCGGGGCAAGATAGCGCCAGGAGAATGATACAACCTGGTCAATACGAATCCTTGCACAGACCGCACGAATCGCCGAGAGTAAAAGTATCACAATCAAGGTCTTAATAATAAATAATATAAACCCCGGTATCAATCCACCTGGAAATCCGCCTAAAAATACTGCGGCAATCAGTCCTGCACCAACGACCATTTCAATATCTGAAAGCAATCTGAAAAATGCGAGTTTTTTCCCTGAATATTCGGTAAATGTGCCACCAACAATTTCAGTCTCCGCATGGGGAACATCAAATGGTACACGCTCCAGTTTTGCCTGAAGGGCAATTAACGCAATAAAGAAACCAATTATATTCACCAATAGAAGTAGTGGTTTCTCCTGAAAGAACCAGGTTATCTCTATGATCCGCCAGGAACCAGCAAGTATTGCCGGGCTCAATACTGCCAAGAATAAAGGTACCTCATAACCAAATAACATCGTCAAGACACGGACACCACCAACAATAGAAAATAGATTCGTTGAATGCCAGCCGGCAAGGAAAAAGGCAAGGGTCGGCAGACTTAATAAAAATAATACCACAATCAAATCACCCTGGAATGAATTGAAAGTAGCCCAGGATTCATAATGCCAGACCGGTAGATACATTGCCGCTGTTGCCACACATGCAAGGGAAAATACCGGCAGTGCTGAAAACATCCCTTTATCTGCCTTTTCTGGAATGATATCTTCCTTAGCCATCAGTTTTATAAAATCCGCAATCGGCTGTAACACACCACGCGGACCGGTATATAATGGTCCAATCCTGTTCTGCAATCGTGCATAGAATTTCCTATCCACCCATTCAGCAAAGGTGGAATACAAAAATAGAAATAGGAAACCTGGATATATGAATAAGTATAACACCGTCTTTATAGTTGCCATAATCACCACCCTAATGTGACAAATCCCAAACAAATCTTTAAAAATGGTTTAAAGGTTTGGGTTAAGAAACAGGATAGGATTTTGTTTACAGGTTTAGGGAATTGTCTGGTCAACAAAACCCACAAACCAAGCCCTATCACATTTCTAAACCTAAACCAAAAACCTTTGGTACGATATTGTTTAGAACTTGCAATCACAATGGCCATATTACTTCCTTCTTCGGTGGATTCTTTTTATAAAACTCAATTGACCATTTGCGCAATTCCGCCATCGTCATAATCTTTGTCTTTTTTGTCTTTATGTCATCAATCTGAATCACCCGCTCCGCACAACAGATACACGGGTCTATCGCTGCAAATATGAGCGGAATATCCGCAATAAATCCATTTTTTAACATATAAATTGTCGCCGGATAATTCGCCAGTGTCGGCGCCCTAACTTTCAAGCGTTCTGGTTTATCTGTGCCATTTGATTTGATATAATGAATATTCTCTCCGCGCGGTGCCTCATATCTACTAACAACTTCTCCTGG